>JAJFIE010000221.1 GCA_021775275.1 Rhodospirillales bacterium
TCCACATAGGCGAAGTAGGCACCGATGGAACGAACCTTGTAACCCGCGTTATGGCCGTCCAGGGCTTTCGAGAACGCCACCACCCGCTCGGCCATGAGCAGGCGTTTATCGCGCCGCCAGTCGTGCAGGTTGCCGAGACCGAACAGCGCAGCCTGTTGCGCCAGGCTTGGCGCACAGATGGACATACAGTCCATGACCTTGGCGACCTCGCCGATGAACGACGGCGCGGCGACGAGGGCGCCGGCGCGATAGCCTGTGAGACTGAACACCTTGGAAAAGCTGTAGAGATGCACCAGACCGGCGTCACGCCACCCGGCATCGCTGAACAGGGTATGCGGCGCGCCCGCGTCGGGGCTGAGGAAGTCACGGTAGGTTTCATCCAGAACCAGTCCCATGCCATGATCTTCGGCCAGTTCCAGAAAATCCCTGAGCAGCGCCGGAGGATACACCGCCCCGGTGGGGTTGTTGGGCGTGACCAGAACGATGGCCCGCGTGTTCTGGCGGATCAGCGCCGCCGCCGCACCCACATCCGGCAACATGCCGTTTTCCGCCGAGCAGGGCAGGGCAATGGCTTCAATGCCCAGCATGTCCAGGGTCATCTTGTGGTTGAAGTACCAGGGCGTCGGCAGGATGACCGATGATCCGGCCGGCGCCAGCGCCATCATGGCCAGGAAAAAAGCCTGATTGCAGCCCGACGAAATCAGCACGTCTTCTGGCTGCACACGACTGCCGCCGCCATAGCTCACCGAAATATCCGCCGCCAGCGCGGCGCGTAATTCAGGGATGCCTTCGACCGCCGTATAGAACGCATTGTTCCCATCACGGGCGGCATCCGCCACATGGGCGCACAGACGGTCATCGGGCGCATAGCCGGGAACCGCCTGACAGACATCAATCAGGGGGGTGTCGGCGCCGAAATTATCGGGACGACGCCAGCTTGCAGCTTCGGCGATGGGCGGCGCTTCGGTCGCAACGACCAGCGGATTTACAGAAAAACTCACGGCTTATCTTTCCCCGGTTATATTTCTTTGGCTTTGGGCAGATGCTCGTCCATGGTCACCCAGCTGATCTGTTTCGAGGCCCAGATGTGACGCTCCGGCGGAATTTTCCCCGGCACATCAAGGGTCGCCACGGTGACATCAACATAATCCGGGTAGTCCTCGTGTGTACAGGTGATATGGCTGCCGCAATGGGGGCAGAACGAACGGCACCCTTCATCTGACGAGGCATACGATGTTAAATCGCCCTGGGTGATTTCGAAATTTTCCCGCGCCACCGTGGTCCATGTGACCATGGGTGCGCCGGTTGTCTTGCGGCAGCAGCCACAGTGACAGTGACACGTGCCATCGGCCTTGCCGAAAATACGGTAACGAACGGCCCCACACAGGCATCCACCGGTAATATCGTCACTCATTTCAGTCCTGCTTCCCTCGCAACACCTTCATGCCGGGTCGGCGTGCCACACCTTGTTCAGAATGGTCCATTTAGCGCCATCCTTTACAAGCAACAGGTAATCCGTGAACCGTTTACCCAGGTACAGATCGTCCACGTAGGCCATGGCCACCCGACCTTTAATATCCAGCGAGACCAGTTTCATATCAAACGCCTCGCCATTGTCAGCCGGTGCGGGTTGAGACGACACAAAAGCCGCAAACCCGGCGCGGTCCATATCCATGCGCTCGCCAAACACCGTATCGAAACCACAGACGGTTCCGTTGTCATGGAACGAGGATTCGATCAGGTCGCCCCGGCTCCGGTGCATGCCTTGAAAATAATCGTCAAGAGTCTGCTCGATCATCCGGCGTTCTGTTGTCTCGGTTTGGCTCATGACGCTCCTCTCTCATTCCCCCGTTCAGTTACCCTGGCGATCTTCCGGTCCACGGAAGGCAGGTTTCCGCTGTGTTCCGGCAGGCCATCGTCAATGTGCAGCCACCGCACCGTTTCGCCGGTAAAGCCATGGCATGCGGGTGTCACGGCTTCTGCATCATCCAGCGTCGCCGCCGTGAAATAGATCGACGCCGGATCGCTCTCGAAAACAAAACTGATCTGCGCGCCACAGGTCGGGCAGAACCCGCGCCGACCGTCCGCAGACGAGGCGTAGATTTTCGTGGCTCCCTGGATGAAGTTTACGTCATCCGTCGAAACACCGACCCAGGTAATGAACGCACCGGCAGCGGCGCGTCGGCAGATTGTGCAATGGCAGTGGTATACCTCAAAAGGTTCACCGGTAATCTGGTAACGGATTTCGCCGCACAGGCATCCACCTTCAAGATGGTCGCTCAAGGTCGTTCTTCTTTCAAACGGTATGTTTCACTCTGTCAGCGTACACCAAACCGGGGTGTGGTCAGAAGCTTTTTCCTTGTCGCGCGGGCCTTTGTCGATGCCGGTTTCCGACAGCCGGTCCGCCGCCGGGGGCGACAGCAACAGATGATCGATGCGCACCCCGTTATCGCGCTGCCATGCGCCGCGCTGATAGTCCCAGTAGCTGTAACGATGAGGTTCCGGATGCAGCACGAGATCGGCATCGGTGAGACCCAGGTTCATCAACGTACGATAGCGCGCCCGGCTTTCCGGACGACACAGG
>JAJFIE010000222.1 GCA_021775275.1 Rhodospirillales bacterium
CGCTATGCAACGTGTCTGACCGGCACTTGTTGCACCAGCACTTGACCGTGTTTTCGGATCGTTCAGTATCAGCGGGCATCCCATCCCCTATTCAAATTCGACGCGAAATCTCGGCTAGGTTAGCAATCGGTTAGCAAAATCGCCAATTAAATGACTGTTCTGGGTTTGTTGCATATAGCTAAGTCATTGAAAAATGGCGGAGAGACAGGGATTCGAACCCTGGGTGCCCGCAAAGGCACAACGGTTTTCGAGACCGCCCCGTTCGACCACTCCGGCATCTCTCCTCCATGCGGGAAACATCGATTTTCCATGCATCCCCGTATCCATAACCTTACACCGATGTTGCGATGAAGGTCATACAATCCCCTGTGGCCGGGACGCGGTTGTGTAGCGCAGCCTGTGATGCGTTGTCCACCTTTTCCGCCCCGGCCATCCGACTCGGCCAATCAGGGTATTGCCTGCCATCCGGGCGGACCACTGAACCGCCCGTGATTCTCACGGGGAGTCTCACAGCGACTCTCATGGGGAATCTTGCCGGTTTCGGGGTGTTTTGTATGGTCCCGGAATGGCTTCCCGAATAGCGTTGACAAGCAATTGCGAGTGGCTATAGTGCCGCCTCCATTGAGGGCCTGCCGGTCATACAGCGGGACCCCTTTTGTTATAAAGTTTCTAGGTTAATTGAGGCGAAAATGTTCGCAGTCATCAAGACCGGCGGAAAACAATACCGCGTCGCAAAAGACGACTTTGTCGTCATTGAAAAAATCATGGGCGAGCCCGGTGAAGTTGTGTCGCTGGACGAGGTTCTGATGATCGGTGAAGCCGGCAAGGCGCCAACGGTGGGCACGCCCCGCGTTGATAAAGCTGCGGTGTTTGCTGAAGTCATCGAACAGGGCCGCGCCGACAAGATTATCGTGTTCAAGAAAAAACGCCGGCAGAACTATCGCCGCAAGGCCGGCCACCGGCAGGACCAGACAGTGCTGCGCATTGTCGAGGTAAGCCCCACCGGCGCCAAGCCAAAAGCTGCGTCAAAGGCCAAAACTGCGCCGACACCGGCGAAGACGGCTGATAAAGCTGAAGCAAAAGCTGTTGCGCCGAAGAAAGTTGCGGCAAAAAAGCCTGCGCCGAAGAAAGCGGATGCGGCTGACGAGATCAAAAAGGCTGCACCGAAAAAAGCTGCTGCCAAGACGACGGCGGCTAAAAAGGCTCCGGCCAAGAAAGCCGCACCCAAGAAAGCAACGCCCAAGGAAACCAAGGAGTAATTTGCCATGGCTCATAAAAAAGCAGGTGGTAGCTCACGGAATGGCCGCGATACAGCGGGCCGCCGTCTGGGCGTGAAAAAATTCGGTGGTGAAACCGTCATTTCCGGCAATATCATTGTTCGCCAGCGTGGCACCAAGTACCACCCCGGTGAAAACGTTGGTATGGGCAAGGATCACACATTGTTCGCGACGGTTGTCGGCAACGTGAAATTCGACAAGAAGACAGAAGGCCGGACTTATGTATCCGTGCTGCCGTCAAGCTGACGTCGTATCCGCCATTCGCCTGATGCGAAGGGGAATGGCTGTCCATTCCCCTTTTTCGTGTTCGGGTTAACAGGGTCGGTACGGAACCATGAAGTTCCTCGATGAAGCAAAAGTCTACATAAAGAGCGGTCAGGGCGGGGACGGGTGTGTCTCGTTCCGGCGCGAGAAGTACATTGAATTCGGCGGACCCGATGGCGGTGACGGCGGCAAGGGCGGTGACGTCATTGTCGAGTGCGTCGATGGCCTGAACACCCTGATCGATTTTCGCTATCAACAGCATTTCAAGGCCAAACGCGGCATTCACGGCATGGGCAAGGACCGCACAGGGCATGGCGGCGCGGATATTGTCCTGAAAGTCCCTGTGGGAACCCAGGTGCTGGACAATGACAAGGAAACCCTGATTGCCGACATGACCGAGGTGGGGCAGCAAATGACCCTTGCGCGGGGTGGTGATGGTGGCCGTGGCAATGCCCGCTTCAAGACATCAACCAATCGCGCCCCGCGCCGGTTCGACCCCGGTTGGCCCGGCGAGGAACGCTGGGTGTGGCTGCGCCTGAAACTGATCGCCGACGCGGGCCTCGTTGGCCTGCCCAACGCGGGTAAATCGACCTTTCTGGCCGCCGTCAGCCAGGCCCGGCCAAAAATCGCCGATTATCCCTTCACCACCATCCACCCCAATCTGGGGGTGATGACACTGGGTCATGATCAACTGGTTCTTGCGGATATTCCGGGTCTGATTGAAGGCGCCCACGAGGGGGTCGGTCTCGGCACGCGGTTTCTGGGCCATATCGAGCGTTGCCGCGTACTGTTGCACCTGATCGACGGGACCCAGGATGATATCACCGGGGCCTACAACACCGTGCGCGAAGAACTGGATGCCTACGGTGCGGAACTCGACAACAAAGTCGAAATTCCGGTGCTGAACAAGTGTGACGCCCTGCAAGCGGATGACGTCACTGACAAACGCGCAGCACTTGCCGCCGCCGCCGGTGTTTCGCCTGATGAGGTTCATGTCATTTCCGGTGTGGCCGGGACAGGCGTGCGGGAGCTGACGACGCAGATTTTTACTGTCGTCCGGGCAGCCCAGCAGGCGGACCAGGACGAGGCCATGCCGTCGCAGGAATATGTGCCATGAACGCCGAACCCGATAAAATGAGTTCCGGCAGCGCCGATATTCTGTCCGAGTGCCGACGCATCGTGATCAAGATCGGTTCCGCGTTGCTGGTGGATGGTGATCGCGGCACCATTCATCGACAATGGCTACAGGCCCTTGCCGAGGACGTGGTTCGGTGCCGGGCGCGTGGACAGGAAATCATTCTGGTGTCTTCCGGCGCCATTGCTGCCGGAAGGCGGCAGTTGGGATTTGCCGACAAGGCGTTGCGGCTGGAGGAACTTCAGGCATCCGCCGCGACCGGGATGCTGCGTCTGGCCCACGCCTATGAAGAAGCTCTGGCCCGGCATGAGATAACACTGGGGCAGGTGTTGCTGACCCTGGATGATACGGAAAACCGTCGCCGCTATCTCAACGCCCGCAATACTCTCGGCACCTTATTGAAAATGGGTGCGGTGCCGCTGATCAACGAAAACGACACCGTCGCAACCGATGAAATCCGTGTCGGAGACAACGACCGGCTGGCGGCGCGTGTGGCGGCGATGATCTCGGCAGATGCGCTGATTCTGTTATCCGATATTGACGGCCTTTATTCCTCCGACCCGGTGTCGGATCCGAACGCAGAGTGGATATCTGTGGTAGAGGAAATTACGCCGGAAATCGACGCCATGGCCGGGCATGCGATATCGTCTGTCGGAACCGGTGGCATGGTCACCAAGCTGGTGGCCGCCCGTGTGGTCATGAGCGCCGGGTGCCGCATGGTCATCACCCGGGGGGATACCGAGCATCCCATCCGTGCGTTGGAAGAAGGGGCGCGATGCACATGGTTCCTGCCGCAATCAACGCCCCGGGCGGCGCGCAAGGAATGGATCGCAGGGAGCCTGAAACCGCTGGGCGCTGTGGTCATTGATGCGGGCGCCGAAGGCGCGCTAGGCAAAGGCAAGAGCCTGCTGCCTGCGGGCGTCACGGCAGTGGAGGGCGATTTCGGCAGGGGCGATCCTGTCATTGTTCGCGGCGCCGATGGACGCGTGGTAGCGCAGGGGCTGACCGCTTATTCATCGCGAGATATTGATCTCATCAGAGGCCACAAAACCAGTGAAATAGAGCAACTGCTGGGTTACCGTGGCCGTGATGAAATCCTCCACCGCGACGATATGGTATTGTTATAGCACCGAATTCTGGATGAGAGATCATGAAGGCGATTGAGAAAAACGATATCCCCGGCCTGATGCGGGATTTGGGCGAAGCGGCCAAGGAAGCCGCACGCGTCCTTGCCTGCGCGTCCACCAATGACAAAAATACTGCATTGCGGGCAGGTGCGGCGGCGCTACGGGGTGATGCGGAATCCATTAAAGCGGCCAATGCGCTTGATATGGCCGACGCCGAACAAGCTGGCGCCAAGGGCTCGTTTCTGGACCGCCTGATGCTGGATGATGCCCGGATCGAGGCCATGGCAAAGGGCCTGGAAGACATTGCCGAACTGGCCGATCCCATCGGTACGGTGCTGGCGGAATGGGATCGCCCCAGTGGTCTGAAAATTGAACGCGTGCGTGTGCCCCTCGGGGTCATTGGCGTGATCTACGAATCCCGACCCAATGTAACCGCAGATGCGGGCGCTTTGTGCCTGAAAGCCGGAAATGCTTCTATTCTGCGCGGTGGATCGGAGAGCTTCAATTCTGCTGGCGCCATCCTGAAATGTTTGGCCAGGGGATTGAAGGCGGTCGGTCTGCCGGAAACCTCTATCCAGCGCATCCCCACGACGGACCGGGCGGCGGTCGGGGAAATGCTGCGCATGACGGACACTATTGACGTTATCGTACCGCGTGGCGGCAAATCGCTGATCGAGCGTGTCACCGAGGAAAGTAAAGTTCCCCTGTTCAAGCATCTGGAAGGACTGTGCCATACCTATGTGGATGCGGCGGCTGATCCGGATATGGCCCGGGCCATCGTGGTCAATGCAAAAATGCGACGGACCGGCATTTGTGGCGCTACAGAAACCTTGCTGATGGACCGGGCGGCAATTTCCATGCTTGGCGATATTGTCGATGACCTGACCAAAGCCGGATGCGTCGTGCGCGGTGATGCAGAAGCGCGCAGTGTTAATGCCGGAGTCGAGGAAGCTGATGAGTCCGACTGGACGACGGAACATCTGGACTCCATCATTTCGGTTCGTGTCGTCGATGGCGTTGATGGCGCGATTGATCATATCGCGACCTATGGATCTAACCATACGGACGCCATTGTCACGGACGACGCCTTTGCCGCTGCACGGTTTCTGAACGAAGTGGATTCGGCCATTGTCATGCACAATGCATCGACCCAGTTCGCCGATGGCGGTGAGTTTGGCATGGGCGCCGAGATCGGTATAGCCACCGGCAAGCTTCATGCCCGCGGGCCGGTCGGCGTCGAGCAGCTGACCAGTTTCAAATATCTGGTGCGCGGTGATGGCCAGTGCCGTTCGTAACGTGGCGAGACATCGATGACCGCTGGCAATCCTGACACAACTAAACACCAGAGGATTGGCATTCTCGGCGGGTCGTTCAATCCTGCCCATGATGGTCATGTGCATATCGCCCAACTGGCATTGGACCGGCTTGCGCTGGACCGGGTGTGGTGGATGGTATCGCCGCAGAACCCGCTCAAGCCTGTAATTGGCATGGCGGCTTTTGAAGAACGATTCGCATCTGCAAAAGCTGCTGCGTCCATTGATCCACGAATTGTTGTCAGTGATGCAGAAGTTCACCTCGACACCCACTACACTGCCGAAACCCTGCCGAAAATTGTCGCACAGCATGCAAACACACGGTTTGTCTGGATTATGGGGGCGGATAATCTATCGCAGATGGAATATTGGGAAAACTGGCCGCTAATATTTCATACCGTACCCATTGCGGTTTTTGCCCGCCCTCCCTATGATTCAGAGGTGTTGGCTTGTGCGGTCGCAATGCGCTTCGCGGATCACCGTCATGACGAATCCCGGGGCGAGATATTGGCCGAAATGGAGCCACCTGCGTGGATATACTTCGACACACCTCTGAACCCGAAGTCCGCCACGCAAATTCGTTCCCGACGTAGTTCTGAAAATACGTCGGGGTAATTGAAGGCCGGTCAGCGTGATCGGCAGATAGAAAAGGAGACGGCCATAAAGACCATGGAACAGGCGCCAGCGGCAGCCGAAGTGCTGGACATGGTGCGACATTCTCTCGATGACGATAAGGCCATGGATATCACTGTCATCGATCTCGAAGGCAAAACCAGTATCGGCGATTACATGGTTCTTGCCAGCGGTACCTCCCAGCGTCAGGTCGGCGCCATGACGGAGCACCTCCGGAGCAAATTGAAATCAGCGGGCCTCGGTCGCGTTGCGGTCGAAGGGGCTGCCCAGTGCGATTGGGTGCTGATCGATGCGGGCGATGTCATTGTGCATCTGTTTCGCCCCGAAGTTCGCGAGTTCTATAATCTGGAGAAAATCTGGAGCGCCCCGGCTGCTGACAATGCGGCGGCGGTCAGTACTCATTGATGTAGCGAACGCCGGATGAATATAGTTCTCTGTGCCGTGGGCCGTATCAAAGCTGGCCCTGAAAAGGTGCTGTTCGATCATTACCTGAAACGGATTCCCTGGACGTTCCATGTCGCGGAAGTCGCTGAACGTCGAAAACTGCCGACGCAGGAATTGCGCCGCACGGAGGCCGAGCAGCTTTTATCGAAGGTGCCGGCGGGTGCAATTCTTGTCGTTCTGGACGAATGCGGGAAGAACCTGGATAGCCGGGAATTGGCCAAAAAGCTGGGCGGGTGGCGGGATGCAGGGTATCGGCAAACCGCTTTCGTTATCGGCGGTGCGGATGGTGTGGATGAAACATTGCGCAAACGGGCTGATCTGGTGCTCTCATTCGGAAAGCTGACATGGCCTCATATGCTCGTCAGGGCATTGCTTGCCGAACAAATATACCGGGCCTACGCCATTCTTTCCGGCCACCCCTATCACCGTGACTGACGGTATCGCGCCCCTCGTCAAGAAGCACCAAATTCCCTATATTGTAGGGCGAATCGAAGGAAGTCCGCCGGATATGCCCGTGACATGACAGAACCCGCTATCAGCGCTAAATCCAAACCCGTTGTTCTCTGTATTCTGGACGGTTGGGGTGATCGCGCGGAACAACAAAATAACGCGATTGCATTGAGCCGCACGCCGGTCTGGGACCGCCTGGTGGCGGCGTGTCCACGGGCGCGCCTGAATGCTTCCGAAGGGGATGTCGGATTGCCCGATGGTCAGATGGGGAATTCGGAAGTGGGCCACATGAACCTGGGCTCGGGGCGGATTGTCATGCAGGATTTGCCGCGCATTGATCTGGCTTTCAAGGATGGCGCTTTTGCTAAATCGGACTCGTTCCTGAATATGATTGCGCGGTTGCGCGACACCAAGGGTGTCTGCCATCTGCTGGGGCTTTTGTCGCCGGGCGGGGTTCACGCGCATCAAGATCATTTGGTGAACGTGTGCCGGTTGCTCTCCAATGCGGGCATTCCTGTCGCCGTTCATGCATTTCTGGATGGGCGTGATACACCACCCAAAAGCGGATTTGGCTACATAAAAACATTTTCAGACGCCATTGTGGGCATGGCCGGTGTCCGAATCGCAACGGTCATGGGGCGGTTCTTCGCCATGGACCGCGATGAGCGCTGGGACCGGGTCGAAAAGGCTTATGGCGCTATTGTCCATGGTTCGGGACGTGCGTCTGCCAATGGTCCGGGCGCCGTCGAGACGGCGTACGATTTGGGCCAGAGCGACGAGTTTATCGAACCGATTGTTGTC
>JAJFIE010000223.1 GCA_021775275.1 Rhodospirillales bacterium
TCCACATAGGAGATATTGGGGCAGCGGGTTACGCACTGCCAACAAGCGCTGGGAACCGCTAGCCGTTCCTTGCCTGTCGTTGGCGAGAAGTCTTTCCCGCCAATCACCGGTCCCGCGGAGACATGCCGGACCAGCGCTTCACCGGCCAATACTGCTAGCGGTACGGTGGCGCCGACTTTCAGAAGATTTCGTCGGTTTAACATTATTGCCTCCTCAAATTCCCATGGGGCCGGTCATCTGACCGGCAAGAACCACGACGTAGCGCAACATGAACCCGCCCACCAGGACGACCGCGCAAACGACCATCTCAATACTGCGGGGCATCGCATAGGGCTGCTGATAAAGTAGCGTCGGAACGACGTAACGAAGTTCAATCAACACCGGGAGCAACAGTCCGACGACCACCACACCGAACCAGAACATGGTGGCCAGTTCGCCACCGGGAAGGATAATCGATACGGCGTACCCCGGGTTGCCGATGTTCAACTTAGCGAACATGATGAATAGGATGATCGCCAGGACTTCAAAACCGATCAGCAACACATCGGAAGACGCGAGCAGATAAGTGGCCCTGTCCGCACTCTTGCCGCCATCACTTGACGACTCTCCGGTTGCGGTCGCATGAGCCTTGCCGAACATCGCCCGCAACAGCAGAATTCCCGCGACGCCCGTCGACATTGACGAGATCAGGAAAAGAAGCGCCAGCACCGGCGAATTCCAGAATGGCCGCGAAGGCATGATGCCCAACATGACCCCAGTGTAGATGGCGACGGCGATCCCGAGCGGCACACCGACCCACGCCAATCCCTGGCGCAAACCTTTCTTGTCGTCGTCAGGGGCGCTTTCCTTGGCCAGGAACGTATAGGCATAGAGGACGCTGGCAAGGATACATAGAGCGAGCACCCACGAACCGATACTCATCGGTGACAGGTTGATGGTCAGGAACAGGTTGATCCACTTGAAGAACAGACCGATGTCGCCTTGCGCGACCGCAGCCTGAAAAGTTCCCAATTCGAAAATGATCATGCCGGTTCCGGCGATCATCGGGATTGGCGCCAACAGGGCGCCGAATCGCGCTATATTAAAGTGGTCACCACCGAAGCCGCCGCCGCCACGTAACAGAACGGAAGAACTTACCGTGTAGGCGCCGGCGCCTACGCCGGCCAGAAACAGGTATCCGATGACTGGGAGACCCCAATTTAACTCTTGCATGACTATTACCTCCGTTCCAGGACGGGACGATGCGTATCGACCCGGATATATTGTCCGGGGACCCGCGTATCACTTTCGTCCGCATGATCAGCGCCGATGTAGAAGACGTTCGGCTTGGTTCCCATCTCCTGCCTGAGCACCGTTACCGGCTCGGTGGCGACGAGTTTGGCCACCTCGCTGTCCGGATCGTTCAGATCGCCGAAAATTCTGGCTCGACCCTGACAGGTGTTGACGCAGGAGGGCTCTAACCCCTGGGTCACCCGATGCAGGCAGAAATCACATTTATCCGCGGTGCCGGTATTGGGATTAATGAAGCGCACATCATAGGGGCACGCCTGCATGCAGTATTTACAACCGATGCAAATGTCGGCGTCGACGACAACGATGCCGTCTTCCTTCCTCTTATACGTGGCTCCGGTGGGGCAGACGGGCACGCATAGGGGCACATCACACTGGTTGCACAGGCGGGGGAGGAAACTCCGGGAAACGTCGGGGTATGTCCCCTTTTCCACATATTCCACCCAGGAACGATGAACGCCCAAAGGAACTTCGAACTCCGTCTTGCAGGCCACCGAGCACGCATGGCACCCCGTGCACTTGCGTGCATCGATGACCATTGCGTAATGCACCGATTGGTTACCAAGGGCCGCTTTCGCCTTCCCGGGAAGAACCGTGACGGCGGCGGCCAATGTTGCCCCCTTGCCAATGTTCCCGACCAAATCTCTGCGGGAAATGGTTGTCGCTGTCGCTTTCATGCCAAGCCCTCTTTTCCTGCGGGTTAACGCAAATTGAATTCCAATAACGCAACAATTTTGCATCCGATGGAATTTGAACACGATGATTTAGATCAAGAATGGTGGATTAAAATACCGCCGGAGAGACTCTTGCGTGCACTCGACCCACCGATGGTTTCTCTGTGGCTAGTTGCGAACGTTCCAGCCGGGATCAGATGTGGAGGCCATGGTGAAGTTCGTCGATCAGGCGATCAATCTGATCGACCCGCACGGTACGTCCGGAAAGGTCCATGAGGCCGTCGTCCTGTATATCGCGCAACGCCCGCGATACCGACTCGGGCCGTGCGCCGATCATTTCCGCCAGATCGCGCCGGGTCATCGGCAATTCGACAAACAGCGTGCCGTCACTGGTGGTCGTACCGTAATGGTCGCGCAGCAAGACCACGAGGTGGATGATTCGCGTCCGCACGCTTAGGGCCGCGACCTGGAACAGACGTTCCTCGGCTTCGCCGAGGGCCTGCGCGATATGTTCGAGGAAAAGCATGCCCAGTCGAGGGTTGCTGCGCAGCAGGCGGTGCATGGTCGGCGCCCCGATAAAGCAAATCTTGGCATCCTTGATCACTTCGGCGGTGGCGCGATGGTTTTCCTTCGCCAACAATGGGCGATATCCCAGGGTATCGCCCTGATAGGCGAGGCGGACAATCGCCGACTGGCCCTCTTCATCGACCTTACGGGCAGCGATCAGACCATCTTCAATGAAATAGAGGCCCTTGCAGGGGTCGCCCTGTACAAAGATCACTTGTCCCGCCGGGTATGTCCGGCAAACGACCTTGCGATTGAACAGGTCAATCTCATCCGGTGTCAGCGCATCCCACTCCGTCTTGGTGCGGATACGTGCACTAAGACAAGGCATAGTCGTATCGTGTCCTGGTTGGTTCCTGTTCATCATTACCCTGCCGGGTGACATGCCCCGGTCCATCTTTCCCAAAACGAAGTCATACATATGGTGACACACCAATAAACCTGAAGGAGAACGGCGGCATTGACACAAATCAACGGCGCCAAATCAACAGTGACAGGCGTAGCAATGCGTGTTTTTTGAAAATCAGGAGCCCTGTATTTTGACCTGGCCCAGGGATGGCTGATCAGTTTTCCGTCGCCGCGTCGAGGTATTCCTCGACCAGATGATAGATGGTCTCGGCGTCGTCCGGGGTGGTGACGGCGATGTTCGACCGCTCACCATAGATATTCATCAGATAGCCCCGCGCTTCACAGACTTTTTCCAGCGCCAAAATGAACGGCATGATCACGTCGTCGTTCAGGGCTTCGGCGTTGGGGCAATCTTCCATACGGGTGATGATCGCCGCCATCAATTCATCCGGCGATGCAGTCTGCTGAGGGGAGCCGTGCTTGTTTTTGTTTCGCGCCATGGCTTGGACCTCTTGATTTCCTGAAACGGGATGATCGCAATTAAAGATATTCTGGAAATATCCGAAGGAAATCAGGCGTGCCCGGCGGCATCCGACAGCATACGAGGATCAATGCCGATCTTGGTCATGGCGCGTTCCCATTTCGAGTCCAGATCGCCACCAAATACCAGATCGTTATCGGCGGGCACATGCAGCCAGCCGTTGGAGCGGATTTCCGTATCAAGCTGACCCGGCCCCCATCCGGCGTAACCGAGCGCCAACATGGTGTTTCGCGGCCCATCGCCATCGGCTATAGCGCGAAGAATATCCACCGTGGCCGTCAGAGCGATGCTGTT
>JAJFIE010000224.1 GCA_021775275.1 Rhodospirillales bacterium
CGAGGACCTCGAGGACGTGGATACGCTTGGCGGGCTGGTTTTCGCCATCGCCGGCCGCGTGCCCATCCGGGGCGAAATCATCACAAGTCCCGAAGGCCTCGAGTTTGAAATCCTGGAGGCGGATCCCAGGCGCATCAAGCGGTTGAAGATTACCCTGCCCGCCTTGGCGGACGCCGCCACCGTCGCTGCTGATTGATGCCAGCGCCTGAGTCCGGACCACCGGTTGCGCGTTCAGTGCATGGGATTGCGACGCTGCTTGCCCAGTGCACCCGAGAAGCCAAAGGCTGGCGCCGACGTGGCTTGGGATTTTCGTTCGGGGTGATGACGGCTCTTGCGTTGCCACCCCTGCACTTCATCCCGCTACTTCTGCCGGCCTGCGCAGGATTGTTGGTGATGGCCTGCACTTCAGCGCGGGTGCGTGACGCGTTCGCTGCCGGCGGCTGGTTTGGGTTCGGCTATTTCGTGATTGGTCTCTATTGGATCGGCAACGCCTTTATGGTCGATGCCGCCAAGCACGGCTGGGCAGCGCCTTTCGCGGTCATTTTATTGGCAGGCGGCATGGCCTTGTTCCCCGCCGTCGTTGCCCTGGGCGTTAGGATGCTTCGCCCAGCCGGCATGCCTGGAGTCGCGGATGTCTTCCATTTCGCAGCGTTGTGGTTGATTTTCGAATGGGTTCGCAGTTGGATTTTCACGGGCTTCCCCTGGAATCTGATCGGGACCGTTTGGACCTTTTCCGATGCCATGATCCAGTTTGCCGCCGTAACCGGTGTCTATGGCCTGGGTTTCGTGACCATCTTCACCATGTCCGCGCCGGCCCTGCTTGCGTTGGCGGGCGAGCGCAATGAAAGCCGCCGGCATTCGTGGGTAAGCATTGCAATGCTGGTGGCGCCGCTGGTGCTCTTGGCCTCCTGGGGTGAGCGGCGGCTAGACGACCAGCCGGGACTGACAGAAGGGGTCCGGCTTCGCTTGGTGCAACCGGCAATACCCCAGCATCTCAAATGGCTACCCGAACTTAAGGCTGATCATGTGCGCAATCAATTGCGCCTGAGCAGAGTTCCAGCGTCGGACGGTAACCCGCCCACGCACGTGATTTGGGCGGAGACGGCGGTACCGTTCGTCGTTTCCAAGGATGCGGGTCTGCGCGCTGCCCTCGCAGCTGTAGCGCCACCCGCAGGGGCGCTCATTGTCGGCGCGCCACGCGTTGATGGCGAAGGCCCAGGTGCGCGCGTGACGAACAGCATCCACGTCATCAATGCATCTGGGCGTATCCTCGCGACCTATGACAAATTCCATCTCGTACCATTCGGGGAGTATGTGCCTTTTCCCGAACTGCTCAGAATTTCCAAATTGACGGCGGGCAGAGGTGATTTCTCGCCCGGGCCGGGTCCACGGACCCTAGAGGTGCCGGGGCTGCCGGCATTTTCTCCGCTGATTTGTTACGAGATCATCTTTCCCGACCGCATCACCGATCCGTCCCGGCGGCCGGACTGGATTCTAAACCTGACCAACGACGGCTGGTTCGGTGTATCGACGGGGCCTCACCAACATTTTGCCGCGGCGCGCCTGCGCGCTGTCGAACAGGGACTACCACTGGTTCGTGTCGCAAACGCCGGCATCAGCGCCATCGTCGATGCCCATGGCCGGGTCCTGAAATCTCTGTCACTTGGCCAGTCCGGCATTCTGGATGGACCGCTTCCCAAGGCCCTGGCGGAGCCGACGGTCTTCGCTCGATGGGGTACTTATCCCCTGCTCGGTCTTGCCATTCTGACGATCTTCGCTGGCTTCATTCGACGCCGAAGGTCGAACAATCTTTAATCTGCAAAATAGAATATGATTACATGTATTGACCTAATACTGTATGCTGTCAGCGTTGATGCGGATTTTACTGTTTCCCTATTGTGGGAGCCGCTAATCGACGAATTGGCGCCGCAGATCGAGGCACCTGACCGATGCAGCCTCCCGCAGACCGCCCACGCCGACCATACCGCTTGCGACGTCGACGCTATCCTCCAGGGGTGCCACACCCGATAGACGTTCACGTCGGCAGCCGCGTGCGGCTGCGCCGAACTCTTTTGGGCATGAGCCAGCAATACTTGGGCGACGAAGTGGGCCTGACCTTTCAACAAATCCAGAAGTATGAACGCGGCGCAAACAGGATCGGCGCCAGCCGGCTTCACGAGTTCAGCCACGTTCTCGATGTACCGGTGTCATTCTTTTTCGATGATATGCCGCCAGATATCGAGATTCCCGGGATCTCGCCGGCACCCGGAATGAGTGATCAGGCGCAAGTGCCCTTGAATGCTGATCCGCTGAACCGGCGGGAAACGGCCCTGCTGGTTCGGGCATACTACGGCATTGCCGACTCGCGGGTGCGGCGGCGGATTTTTGATCTTGCCCGATCCATGAGTGACGGAACCGGCGACGACTGAGCCGCATCAATCGCAGCCAGCGTCTTTCACCCGAGTTGCTCGGCCAAAACCTACCATACTGCGCGGGCTTGTTCTTGACCTCCGATGCATTCCCTGCGACAAGGGCCGCCGGCCGCTTGGCCGACGGATACGTGGACGGATTTGGACCGCTTGCCACCACGTAAAAAAAGCTCGCTAAGTGCCGGATATTCCGGAAGCTTCAGTCAACGCTCGGTCCGCCATTTTGCAACCT
>JAJFIE010000225.1 GCA_021775275.1 Rhodospirillales bacterium
ACCCCTGATCAAGGAGAGATTTGATAAAACAGACATTATCCGTTTTAAATTCGGAACTCGATTCTAGGAGAAGATCGTTAAAACGATCACAAAAGTACTTATTCTGCTAGCCCTAGTTTCGATAGTTTTGATGCCTGGCGAGTCCCGCGCCCAGGACCAGGAAGCAGTTGCGGCACTGCCGATTGCAATCGTTGATATGAAGGCCGTTCGTCAGAAGTCCAGCGCCATGGAGAGTATCCGTGGACAGATTTCCAAATATCGTTCAGGGTTTCAGAGCCAAATTCAGCAGGAGGAAGAACAACTGCGGGCGGCTAATCAGGAATTGGCCCGTCAGCGGAGTATCTTGAGCGCGGATGCCTTTGCGGAAGAGCGTGAGAAATTCAAAACCCGTCTGGCCGAGGTTCAACGTCTGGTTCAGAAACGAAGACAGGAACTCGATCAACTGCGCGATGCGGCAATGGTCAATGTGCAAACCAAACTAAATGAGGTAATTGCGAACCTTGCGAGTGAGCGTGGGTTTGTTCTCGTTCTGCGGCGAGAGCAAACTGTATTGGCGGCCCTGTCTCTGGAAATAACGACAGAGGTCATTGAGCGCCTTAATAAAGAAATCCCAAGCGTTGTTGTTCCGCCACCGAGCAATTGAGTATGGCTGATCCGCGTTTCTTCACTCGGGCTGGGCCATTCTCTCTTCGCGAACTTGCTGTTATAGCCGAAGCTGAATTGGCAACGGATACCGATACGGAAAAATCCGTGTCGGATATTGCTGCCTTGTCCGAAGCGACTGGCGCCGACATCAGCTTTCTCGACAACAAATTGTATGTGAGTGAATTCACAACCTCGTCCGCCGGGGCTTGTCTTGTTCGACCGGAATATATCGACCGTGCGCCAGCAGACATGGCGCTTTTATTGACCGAGCAACCATATCACGCTTACGCACGGGTTGCGTCGGCGTTTTATCCTGCGCAACAGTCTCGCTCTGAAGTTCATCCCACTGCATCCATTTCTGATACTGCTGTTATTGGGGCGGGGGTTTGTATCGGACCGAATGCCGTAGTTTCAGATGGAGTTGAAATTGCAGGTGGCACCGAGATCGGCGGAAACACGACAATTGGCGCCGGGGTAAAAATCGGTAATAACTGCCAGGTATTCTCCAACGTAACATTACAGTGCTGCCTGATTGGTGACCGAGTTATCGTGCATCCGGGGGTTCGAATTGGGCAGGATGGTTTCGGCTTTGCCATGGGCGCCGACGGGCACCTGAAGGTGCCTCAGCTCGGACGGGTATTGATAGAAGATGACGTGGAAATTGGCGCAAATTCGACAATTGATCGCGGCGCCGGCCCCGATACGGTGATCGGCCGTGGCAGCAAGATCGATAATCTGGTGCAGATTGGCCATAATGTACGATTGGGAGCTGGCTGCGTTATCGTGGCCCAGGTAGGTATATCCGGCAGTACTCAGCTGGGGAATTTTGTTGTTGCCGGTGGGCAGGTTGGTTTTGCCGGCCATCTGACAATTGGAGACGGCGCCCAGATTGCTGCACAGAGTGGTGTCGCCAAGAGCATTGATCCAGGCGCAAAAATGGGCGGCACACCAGCCCAGCCGATGAATGATTGGCTCCGTGGTGTCACCTCATTGCAACGGCTGACGAAACGAAAAGGATAGTTAAATGGATGATGCATCAAATCCCGATGGGACTCTGTTGGAGTTTGATCTAGCGAGGATTATGGAGCTGATACCACACCGGTATCCATTTTTGTTTATCGATAAGGTGATCAATATCGTTCCGGGTGAACGTTCCACCGGAATCAAGAATGTTACAATCAACGAGCCGTTCTTTGCCGGCCACTTTCCGGGCCAACCAATTATGCCCGGTGTTCTGCTTGTGGAAGCCATGGCCCAGACTGCGGGCGTGACGGTTATGGCGGCGAACGAGAAAACGAACCAGACCCCGCTGGTTTACTTTATGACCGTGGACTCTGCGCGATTTCGCAAACCGGTCATTCCCGGTGATGTGGTGGAATTGCACGTGGAGAAAGTACGCGCCAGAGGCTCCGTGTGGAAATTCAAAGGTGAGGCCATGGTCGGCGGTGTACTGAAGGCAGAATCTGTTTTCTCGGCGATGATAGTGGAGCAGTCATGAGCAATATTCATCCCACGGCGATTGTTGAAGATGGCGCCAAAATTGGGAAAAATGTCATTGTCGGCCCGTACAGCATGATCGGCTCACAAGTCGAACTCCATGACGGTGTGGAGCTGGTTTCCCATGCCGTTGTCGCTGGCATCACCACGGTGGGCGCAAATACCCGTATCTTTCCATTCGCATCAGTGGGTCACCCACCGCAGGACCTGAAGTATCACGGTGAGGCCTCTCGACTTGTAATCGGATGCAACAATGTTATTCGGGAACATGTTACCCTGAACCCCGGAACTGAAGGCGGGGGGATGCTGACGTCCATCGGGAATAATTGCCTGTTCATGATTGGCGCACACGTCGCCCATGATTGCCGTATCAGTGACAATGTCATTTTGGTGAACAACGCCACGCTGGCCGGACACGTCGCGGTGGATGAGTGGGCCATAATTGGCGGACTGTCGGCTGTGCATCAGTTCGTCAGGATTGGCCGCCACGCCATGGTGGGCGGCATGAGTGGTGTGGAAAATGATGTCATTCCCTATGGCTCAGTAACCGGGAATCGCGCTCATCTTTCCAGTTTGAATCTCGTTGGTCTGAAACGGCGTAATTTTTCCCGCGACATCATTCATGATTTGCGCAAGGCCTATCGTCTCATTTTTGCACCGGAAGGGACCATGGCCGAACGGTTGGAGGACGTGGCGGAACTGTTTCAGTCCAATGAACCGATCATGGAAATTGTGAATTTCATTCGCGTCGATTCCAGCCGGTCAATTTGTCAGCCAAGACTGGACGATGCAGCCTAAACTCGGCATCCTCGCAGGCGGCGGACGCCTGCCAGCAGATATCATCAACATCTGTCAGCGCACGGGCAGGGCGTTTTATGTCATTGCGTTTGAAGGGCAGGCGGATGATGGCCTGTGTGATAATATCGCGCATTCGGGCATTCGTCTTGGAGCAGCAGGTCGCACCCTGGATACGCTACGGGAAAACGGTGTCGAGGAGATTATCTTTGTGGGTAGCATTGATCGCCCCACTCTCGGCCAGCTCCGCCCGGATATCTGGGGTGTTAAATTTCTCGCACGGAGCGGCGCCATGGCGCTTGGTGATGACGGCCTCCTTTCGGTTCTTGTCCGCACCCTTGAGCAGGAAGAAGGGTTTCGTGTTGTCGGAGTGGGCGACGTTGCACAGGAGCTGTTAGCCCCTATGGGAGCGATTGGGTCCATACGGCCATCAGATGCCGATCATGCAGATATCAAAATAGCCGTTGCCGCCGCCCTGGACCTGGGGGCAAAAGATCTGGGCCAGGCAGCCATCGCACGTGGCGGTGATGTGGTCGGGTTGGAAGATTCAATGGGCACAGATGCCCTGTTGCACCGGACCACTGCACTGTCCGGTCCAGGACAGCCGCAAGACACCCGTAATGTTCCCGGAGATGCGCATGGAAATGCGCATGAGGGGGTGCTTGCCAAGGTCGCCAAACCGCAACAGGAACGCCGCGTTGACCTGCCGACCATCGGCATGAAAACGCTGGAAAATGCAGCACAGGCGGGCCTTGCAGGAATTGTGGTCGAGGCCGGTGCGACGATTATCCTGGAACAGTACGAAATCGCCGAGAGGGCAGATAAACTGGGGTTGTTCGTCGTGGGTATTCATACGGAAGATATTCTCGATCATGAGTGAGCCGGACCCGAACACCCCTCTGGTCTATCTGATTGCCGGCGAGTCGTCCGGTGACAACCTTGGCGCCGGTTTGATCGATGGTATTCGAGCGCTGCGCCCTGGCGCACGGTTTACAGGCGTCGGGGGCCCCGCCATGCAGGCCAAGGGGCTCGAGAGTCTGTTCCCCATGAGTGATTTGAGCGTCATGGGGGTCGCTGAAATTATTCCCCGGTTGCGCCTGTTGCTCCGCCGAATTCGCCAGACGGCATCGCATATCAGGGAAGTGCATCCTGATGTTGTCGTAACAATCGATTCACCGGACTTCAGTTTCCGTGTTGCACGGCGGATCAAGGGCCACAGTATTGCATTGGTGCATTATGTGGCGCCGACAGTGTGGGCATGGCGGCCAAAACGGGCTGCGAAGATTGCCAGACTGTACGATCACCTTCTGACTCTGTTTCCTTTTGAGCCGCCATATTTTGAACGGGAGGGACTTCCTTCCACATTTGTTGGCCATCCGCTTATCAATAGCGAAATCGGTAGTGGCGATAGCGACAAGTTTCGCGCCCGATACGACCTGGGCAACGATATGCCTGTGCTCTGTATGCTGCCCGGCAGTCGCCGGTCAGAAATTTCGCGGCTGCTTCCCGTGTTTCTGCAAACCCTTGATCTGTTGCGGCGTCAGGTCCCTGAGCTTCATTGCGTCATTCCGACAGTCCCGCACATGGAACAAGACGTCAGGCGTATCATCGGCGAAACAAATGGCAATACGGTCGTTGTTGATCAGGGCCAAAAGGCTGATGCGTTTGCGGCATCGAACGCGGCCCTCGCAGCATCCGGCACTGTGGCGCTGGAACTCGCCATGGCGGGATTACCCGGCGTCATTGGATATATAACGAGCGCCACGACGGCCATGGTGGCGCGACATATGATCCGGGTGCCATATGTATCATTGGTGAATATCCTGTGTGAAAAAGAAGTTATGCCGGAACGGTTACAGGAGCACTGCACCCCGGATGCGTTGTGTGCCGAGTTGATCCCGCTGTTGTCAGGTGGGCAGAAGCGTACGGATCAACTGGATGCTTTTCGCCAGGTGCGCGGGCGACTTTCGCCGCCAGACGGGACGCCCGATCAGATTGCCGCCCATCACATCCTGCACGCGATCAAGGCGCACAGTAAGGATCCACGATCCAAAGCCTAGCCAGCATCACCATCCGGCGGGGCGGGGGGATTGGATTGGCGGGGTTTTTCCCTGATCCAGGTTTCAAGCAGGACTCGGTAAGAGGCGCGGGTGGCGCCAAACAGCATCAACACGGCCGCGCCATTGGTGACAAGATCGAAAATCCGCCAGTCGGTGGGGAAGGCGATCCACCGATCAATCGATGCCACTTCAATCCCAAAAACCCACAGGACCGCAGCGGTCAGGCCAAAGCCGATTGGTAATGATATGGTCAGGGCGGCAAGTTTTTTTATATTCATGGTCATGCCTGTGGTTATTTATACACGCGGTTATGCCCTGATGCTGTCCGCGTCATCATTTTGTTCAAGTTGTTCAGCCGTCGCAAGGAAGTCCAGAACATTCAGGAGGGCCTGCGGTTCCTGCGCTCCGGAGATGATGTTGCGTTTTCCAAAAACAAAGGCCGGAACACCATTCACACCTAACCGGTGAATCTTTGTGTTTTCATCGAATACGGCCTGTTTTCCCTCTTCGCCTTCAAGAAAAGTGCGGGCATCATCCGGTGACAAGCCGAGGGCCTCTGCCAGGGATGTGAGGACATCCAGTGTTCCGATATTCTTGCCTTCAACAAAATAGGCCTCAAATAGCATTTCGGCTGCAATCAGCGGGTTAATCTGTCCACTGGCATAGGAAATCAGGCGATGGGCATTGATTGAGCTTGGTGTGAAATCCGCATTTTGAAAATTAAACGGGATCCCGACGGTTGTGCCAGCCGTATCGACCGCGTCCTGGAACTGCTGGATGCGGCTTTCACTGCCAAACACACGGGTAAGGTAGTGGTGGCGGTCGACCAGGCCATCATGCAGGTCGGGGCTGAGAAGGAAGGGGCGCCATTGAAAGGATGGATTGTATGCAGGACGCAACGCCAAAGTTTGTTGCAATCGCTTGAGCCCGATAAAACACCATGGACACGTGATATCGGCGATGATTTCAACAAGCATGGGCGTTCGACCAAAAACTCTGATTATGTTTGCATGGTATACTATGAAACAGATTACGCGCCCACGAATATCGGCAGATATTATTTTTGCGTATTTTTTTGTGCTGATTTAAGGAATTTTTTTCCCCACTTCTCAGGTCATTGTAATATAATAATGTTATTGTACTCATCATCAAAATCCCGGTTAGGGGCTTATCGTCGGTTGCTGATTACGCAATGCTGCATTGCACAAAAAGTTGCTGCATCACTTTCATGTTTGTGTTACAAAGCCGACATCTAATGTTCACATTGTAGGAATTTGGCCATGGAACGCGCCAATATCATTCACTATATTGCATCAAGCGCCGACGATCTTGTCTCAGCCGCTGATGTGGCCGATGTTGATACGGCAACCGTGCTTCTTCGTGAAGCCGCCGAGCTTCTCGCTCTTGGCTCGGTATTATTACGCAAGAACGAGACATCAAAACTATCCGTAATAACAAAGGAGGCCGCATAAATGTCCTCATCTCGTGATACCAAGAAACCAACGGCTGACTATTCTGAACAGAAAAAACCGCGCAAATGCTTGATGTGCGGCGAGAAGTTCAGTTCCACCCATTATGGCGAGCGCGTGTGCGCGACCTGTAAAGGCACCGCGGCGTGGCGCGAGGGGCAGGCTGCCTGATTCGCTGCCGGCTATTCTCGCCACTTCCTGAACACCAGCCGATGATGTAAGCCTTCCCGGTGTATATACCTGGAAGGCTTTGTCATTCGGTGTTCCATGGTCCATGGCGCAATTTACAGCCCTTTTGAAAAGCATGCCTTTTCGGGGTTGAAAATTCTTTACAAATCGTGTACATTCTCGACCATGGCAATATTGCCATGTTTTTATCTTCGGCAGAAGGTCGAGGTAGATGTTAGAAAGATTACAAAATTCGGTCGATCCGCGGCCAAACAGCGTTGCTCTTACGGCGTTTGACACGGCTATTCGTCAGCAGGAAGTTTTCGAAGAAACTGCTGGGGAAATTCGTGCGAAACAGGCGCAAGAGAAAGCTGAACGCCAACAAAAAGTGCGTGAGGAAGAACGTCGGGCAACTGAAAACAGCGGTCATGCTGTTGATGTGTTCGTAAGTGATTCTGGCAACACTGTAGCTGGCGAACAGCTTGATCAGCGAGGGACTGCGGTTGATGTAAAGGTTTAAGGTAGGCCTTTGGTTTATCTTAAAAGAGAACCGGCATTTTGCCGGGCCCTTTGTGTTATGTGAATGGTAATCATGTTTTATTGTATTGTACCCCCACACTTAACTACTTTCTGCCGCAGGCTGTTGCCTGCCCCATGGGGGAAACCGCCCACCAGAAAGGGGGCGGGGGAAGCCCTCGGTACGCCATTGAGGGGGGCGACTGGAAAACCATTTCGGCTACCATCTGAATTGATTGCCTGTGCCACGGTTTTGCTGTGCGGCATTATCTTGCTCACACCGGCCCCATCACACGCGGCACGGAAAAAGGACAACGCCGTATATGCTACGGCAACGGTGCCTTACTGGAGCGTCGGAGCGTTCAGTTTTCGATTATCCCGCGCCTGCCAGAAACGCCTTTTTGGTCAAAAACGGGAATACCGTTATATAATTGCGTTTGTTGGCTCTAAAGGGCGCGCGATTACAGGAATCGCGACCAGTAACTGGAATCTTTTTGATCCCACTGGCTTGGCCCTGCCAAATCAGGCATATCATTTTTTTAATGACGGATTCTCGAACTGTGAGGTGTATGTCTCTCAGCAACCGAGACGTTGACGGATATTTCTAGTTGATCGTCGCGTTCGGCGGGATGTTTTCGTTATCCATAAGCTCATCCACGGCATCGGCGATTCGCAACCACACGGTGCGCCCCGTTTCATCCCCCGCCATTTCGCACTGATCTACCTTGATGGCAGCGCCAACAGGCGCCATTTCGCCGTAGGTATCGATCAGTAGATGTGCCGTACGGTAGATATCCGTTGCTGTGGCCATGTCAAAAATTCCGCTCGCTATAATTATCAGATATGATGTTCCACGACCGCGTCACGCTCGCTCTCCCGTTGATTCGA
>JAJFIE010000226.1 GCA_021775275.1 Rhodospirillales bacterium
TCGGTCAGCATGACCGTAACCGGGTATTTCGCCTCAGGCATGGCGACCTACCCAGCGGCCAGAACCGCTATTTGGAAGGGCTGGAAAAACGACCGAAATTGGCCGTAACCCGTACATGATCCGTACAGGCTCAGTCCGCCATCGATCTAAATTTCGGCTAAGTGCTTGAAAGAAATGGTGGGCGCGACAGGGATTGAACCTGTGACCCCTGCCGTGTGAAGGCAGTGCTCTCCCGCTGAGCTACGCGCCCGTATTCAGGTGAATTCCCCGAAGGCCGCGACATATAAGGCTCCGCCGCCGTCTCTGTCAAGAACTGGCGTTCTGCACGACCGGGCAGGCACAGCGGGCAATTCACCCTGTTCAAGTTTTCCGGATTTATTCGGGCGGCATCAGGTCGTAGGCGATGCACACCCGTTCGTCTTCCGTATCAAACGGAATGGTTCTGTGATGAAGCGACGAGGGGAACATGACAATCTGACCCACTTCCGGGTGGTGTCGTTTCACCGGGATATCTTCGTTGAAGACGGGGTAATCGTTGCCGTGCAGACTGAACTCGATGGCGCCTTCGTCCCGGGTCGCCGTGTCCGGTATTTTCAGGTACACGACGCCACTGAGCCAGCCTTGCGGGTGCGTATGCGAAGACTGGTGCCCGCCTTTCATGAGCCGCACGAACCATCCCTTGATGACCAGTTCCTCAGGCCAGCGCCGGATACAAAGGCAATCGGCTGAGGTGTTTTCGCGGTGAAAGGCGCTTATTTCCGACTTGATGACCGCTTCCAGTCCGGCCAGCGCCCCCGTCGGACTGTCGAATATATTTTCGCTCTGGAACCCCAGATGTGTGGTTCTGCCTGAAGGTTCCCAGGCGGCCTCCACTTCCTGTAACTCGTTGGCAACATTTTCCAGCAACGTCCCGATCTCGCCTCCCCGTTCATAAAGACTCCGGACACGAACAAAATCCAGTGGCGCAGCACAGAACCGGTAGGGGTCGGGACGCCCGAACTGATGCGCCGCATAGGCGCTGATGGAGGCAATGCGGAGGTTGATATCGTCGTCCGCCATGACGTTGTTTTCGTATTGGTAGAATTCGTCCTCTTTTTGCAGCGCGAACAGACATTCAAGCGCTTTCGACCGCGAGTGGGATGTGTCTTCTGTTTTGTAGCAACTTATGGCTTCGTCGAGCCGACCCTGACTCCTGCGCACGTCCCCCAGTCTGGACCGTGCGTCCGCATGATCGGGAACGAGGGCCAGAACCCTGTCGTAACCGGCGGCGGCATCGTCGAGCTGGCCCTGCATCCGCAATACGTCGGCCAGATTGAAATGTGCGTTTGCGAAATTCGGTCTCAGGATCGTCGCCCTGGTATAACAATCGATGGCGTCATCAATGCGTTCCATGCTTTCAAACACGGCGCCGAGATTGTTATGGGCATCGGCATAATCGGGATTAAGGGCGATGGCCTGCTGGAAGCACGCAACGGCTTCGTCCATCTGGCCCAGTTCCTTGTACGAAATACCGAGATTGTTGTGGGCCTGCGTGAATTTTGGCCGAAGGGTTATGGCTTGCCGGTAACTCTCGGTAGCGCCCTCCAACTGCCCCAAACCATGCAGCGCAAGACCCAGATTGCAGTAGGCCTCCGGAAAGTCCGGTTTGATGGCGATGGCCGCCCGATAGCTGGCGATGGCCTCCTCTCGACGCCCCATGGCGCTGAGCGCATTTCCAAGACTGTTGTGCGCATCAAAGAAATTCGCATCGACGGCAATCGCTTTACGAAAACTGTTGGCGGCCTCGTCAATCCGGCCAAGTTGAAACAGCGCACTGCCCATTGTGCTGTGATACATGGGTTGATCAGGGGTGGCGGCAATAGCCCGGGAAAGCAGCTCTGCGGCCTGCGCAGGGTCCCCGGTCTGAAGAAGCAGGGAACCCAGCAGAAAATTCGCATCCGGGTGATCAGGGTCCACGTCAATAATCTGCCGGTAGATATTGGCGGCATCCTTTAGCTGCCCGGACTGGTGCCGCTGAAAACCATTCTGCAACAACTGCAAGACATGATCATTCCGGGCGGCAGGCGTTGTCGGCTTGTTTTGTGAACGTTTTGGCGACTTAGTCATAAACAAATACCAGATTGCAGTAATTTACGTGATCAGCGATCCCGCCGCAGATCGTTTTTTTTGGTCTTGAACAATTCCGGATCAAAGGACATCCCGGTCTGGGTTCCGGTCAGGGCGAAATTCGTTGTCACACCCTGGGCATCCAGCACGATCCAGCGTTGCAGTTGAAGCGGGCGATCCGTGAATACCAGAGTGATACGCCCGGCATAGGGGTCATCGCGCTGAATGATGGAGACATCCAGAGTGTTGGCGCCCCGACGGATGCCGGTAACCTCCAGATCCTCGCTATTCAGGCGAATTTCTTCCTCAACCAATACGCCGGCGGGCGTGCTCATCAATGGTATATGCGTCAATTGCTCCAGTTCGGTATCTTCGAAGACCAAAAACAACCCATTGGCGGTGATCACAACCGGACTGGGCGGATCATAGGCAATGCGCAATCGTCCGGGCCGCCAGAGCATGAAATCGCCCTCTGAAGTCTCGCCGGTTGAATCCATCTGGATAAACCGCGCCTGCATGGTGCTGGTGGCGTTGAGGTAGTCTTCGATGCGCGCGATATCCGATAAATCTTCACTACTAAGCGAAGGACTTGCTGCGGCTACTGCCGCCGAAGGCAAAGGCAAAACCAGCAATAGCCCGGCGAGTAACCAGATGAATGAAAAGAATAACGGTTGACGCATAGCGGACATCTATCGGTTTACCTGTTCCTGATTTTCTTCAAATTGAGCCGGACAATATCTGTATTTCAGGGCCCTTGGAATCGTTACTCTGTCGCGGCGTACTTTGGATAATACGTCGCCACTGAACGAACGACAACAACACGTCACCCGTTGCAGGATTCGTTGCAGGAATTGGAAACAATCTTTGACTTGGCCCGTCGCATGGTGTGTGGCACTTTCCCGTACCGCCCACCAGATATAGCGATACCGGTCTCGTTCATGAACACTGCCAATACAACCGCCATCATTCTTGCCGCCGGAATGGGGACCCGGATGAAATCCGATATCCCCAAAGTCATGCATCCCCTGGCGGGACGCCCCATGATCAATCATGTGCTGGCAAAACTGGAACATCTGGGCATTGCCACTATCTGTACGGTCATCAGCCCCGGTATGGACAGCGTTGCGGATGCTGTCGCACCGCACCCTACGGCTATCCAGCATGACGCTATCGGCACCGGGAACGCGGCGTTGGCCGCACGGGACACCGTGCTGGGCATCACCGGGGGCAATGCCCCCGGCGACGTTCTTATCGTTCTTGGTGCTGATCCGCTTGTATCACCGGAAACACTCAGCCGGATGCTGGAGCGCCGCCGCGCCGCCGATAATCCCGCCGTCGTCGTTCTTGGTTTCAGGCCGCAGGATCCCGGTGCCTATGGACGGCTGGTCGCCAATGATGCCGGGGAGCTGGAGGCCATTGTGGAAGCCCGGGAAGCAACACCGGAACAACGGGCTATCCCGCTTTGTAACGGTGGCGTCATGGCCATTGACGGCGAGAGAATCTGGCCCCTGCTGGAGCGAATCGGCAATGATAATGCAAAGGGTGAATACTACCTGACAGACATCATCGCCCTGGCCCGGGCAGATGGCGATACGTGTGCATATGTGGAAGGCCACGCCCATGAACAGCACGGTATCGATTCCCGCGCGGATCTCGCGTTTGCCGAACATCTGGTGCAGAAAGACTTGCGCCAGGCCGCCATGGACGGCGGTTGCACACTGATTGATCCGGAAACCGTCTATTTCAGCCATGATACCGAACTGGGTCGCGATGTGGTCATCGAGCCGAATGTGTTTTTTGGCTCCGGCGTTGTCGTTGGCGACAATGTGGCCATCAGGGCGTTTTCCCATCTGGAGGACTGCCGGATCGCACCGAATGTATCGATCGGCCCCTTTGCGCGTCTGCGGCGTGGCGCCGAAATCGCCGAAAACGCCTACATTGGGAACTTCGTAGAAATCAAAAATGCCAGCTTCGGGCCTGGCGCCAAAGCCGCTCACCTGAGTTACGTGGGCGACGCGCGGGTAGGCGTCAAGGCAAACATCGGAGCGGGCACGATCACGTGTAACTACGACGGGGTTAACAAACACCAGACAGACATCGGTGACGGCGCGTTCATTGGCTCCAACACAGCACTGGTGGCGCCGGTCCGCATTGGCAGCGGCG
>JAJFIE010000227.1 GCA_021775275.1 Rhodospirillales bacterium
CGAGGCGGCGCTACGGAAGGTTTTCTCAACATTGTTTTTCGCACACGGCCTCTCATCGAAGGCGCTTTCCGGGAAGGCATTGACGAGGAATATCATCTGGCGGTCACCGATAATGATTTGGCGGTTTATGAGACCGATAACATATTTAACCCCCGCCAAACCCGGGTTCAACGACAGATCGAAGTGGGTAGTCGAACCTGGAATGTGTCCGTAACTCCAACCATGCAACTTGTTGACAGTCAGGCGTCCATTGCAGACGAACTGATTCTTGTCGTGGGGTTGATCCTGTCAACGGCGACAGCATTTTTAATCCGACTCACCATGACCCGACAACAGGCCTTGCGAGAGAGCGAGGAGAGGTTCAGGCGGGCAGAGCGTATTACCAAGGCGGCCCACTGGGAAACAGACGCCGGGATGAAAACCCTTATGCATTCATCGGACAATGTGGTGACAGTTTTTGGTCTCCCGCCAGAGTACTATCTGGGTGATCTTTCAATCTTTGAAAAGGACATCTTTCCCGAAGATTTGCAGAGAATTCGCAAGGTGTTTGATGCTCTTCCATCCAACCCGCATCCCTATCAGGTGGATTTTCGCTATCAACGGGAAGATAACAGGCAGGTCTGGATCCGCGAGACCGGAGAGCCGGTGTATGATGCCGCAGGAGTGCTAACAGGTTTCCGGGGAACAAGCCAGGATGTGACGACATTGAAGGAGGCTGAAGAGGCGGTCCGCATTGCACTGGTTGACGCAGAAGAAGCCAATCAGGCGAAATCAGAGTTTCTTGCCACCATGAGCCACGAATTCCGCACTCCCCTGAACGCCATTCTTGGTTTTAGCGAGATGATGCGTGCTCAGTATTTTGGCCCTCTGGGCAATGTAAATTACCAGGAATATGCAAACGATATTTACCATAGCGGCGAGCATATGCTGGCGCTGGTAAACGACATTCTGGATATTGCGGCAATTGAGGCCGGGAAGCGTTCCATCGTCAAAGAGGCTGTTGACGTCGACGACTTGTTGCAAGGCTGTGCCAGAAAACTGGAGCAAACCGCCAAAGACAGGGGGGTTGAATTGACGTTGGAGGTCCCCGGTGAATCATTGACCCTTTACGCCGACAAGCGATCCGCCATCCAGGTTCTTCTCAATCTGCTGTCCAATGCCATAAAATTTACCCGGCAAGGTGGAACGGTTATGGTTTCTGCAATGGCATTGGATCAAAAAGTGATAATCACGGTACAGGATACAGGCGTTGGAATACCACCCGACAGATTGTCAAATATTACGGAACCATTTTCCCAGCGTCATGTGGATCCCGCTATTGCCCAGGAGGGGACGGGACTTGGTTTATCTATCGTTAAGGGGATCGTCGAAGCGCACGACGGTGAATTATCCATTGAGAGCGAGGTTGGCCGGGGAACGATCGTGATCGTAACGTTTCCCGGTCAAGGAACCATGATCCGTTAACTGGCGTGACCCGGGGAAATCGCGATTGCCGTGGTATTCTTCACTTCCTCCATGACCACATACGTATGGGTTTCACGTACGCTGGGCAGGCTGACCAGTGATGTGCCGAGGAAGCTGCGGTAAGCGGCCATGTCACGCACTCTGGCTTTTATCAGGTAATCATAGCCGCCCGACAGCAAATGGCATTCCTGGACTTCGGGGATGCCCATAACGGCTTGTTTGAACTGGGCAAAGACATCCTCTGTTGTGCGGTCGAGCACTACTTCCACAAACACCAGCATAGCCGCATCGAGTCTGGACGGGTCGACGAAGGCGCCGTATCCGGTGATGACACCGTCACGCTCCAGCCGTTTGACCCGGTTCAGGCACGGTGTGGGACTGAGATTGACGCGCCGGGACAACTCGATGTTGGATAATCTTCCATCCAGTTGTAGCTGGCGAAGAATCTCCATATCGGTGCGATCAAGCTGCATAGGTCCGGTTGTTTCCGTGAGGGGCATAGATCAATACTCCACGTTTCAAGATATTTTACGATATTTAATGCTGATATACTTTTAAAAAAACAATTTAAACACTTCAGTTGAACCAAATATAAGTGGGAAATGCTTCGCCTTTTTTGGTAAATTTTCTCACACGCTTATTGGAGACCTGAGTTATGGATCAATCTGAATTCGTCGGGCCGCTTGCACCGCCGCCGCCGTTGCGCGCCGCCATCGAAGATGCCTACCGGGCCGATGAGACTGCCGTGGTCGAAATGTTGCTGGGCGAAGCGGCGTTGGAGACGACGCTCAAAGCTCGTATTCAGGCACGCTCTTACGCACTGGTCGAAGAAATGCGCCGTCGTGGCAAGGAATCCGGGGGCTTGGACGCCTTCATGCACGAATATGAGCTTTCCAACCAGGAAGGGCTGGTGCTCATGTGTCTGGCCGAGGCGCTGCTGCGGGTTCCCGATGCGGACACCGCCAGTCGACTGATCAAGGACAAGCTGGGCGATGCGGATTGGGAAGGCCATCTGGGCCGCAGTTCCTCCCTGTTCGTGAACGCGTCAACCCTGGCCCTGATGATGACGGGCAGGGTTGTTCAACTGGACGAGTCCGTCACCGGGGACGTCGGCTCGTTCATGCGTAAACTGGTGTCACGCAGTGGCGAGCCGGTCATTCGTCAATCCATGATTCAGGCCATGAAAATTATCGGCCGCCAGTTCGTTATGGGACGCACCATCAAAGAGGCTCTGGTGCGGGCCAGAGGTGACGAGAAAAACGGCTACCGACATTCCTATGACATGCTGGGCGAGGCGGCGCGGACCATGGCCGATGCCGATGCCTATATGGAGGCCTATTCGGCAGCCATTGCCGCAGTGGGTAAAGAAAGCAACCGACGGGGCGTCATCGAAGGTCCGGGTATTTCAGTAAAGCTGTCGGCCTTGCATCCACGCTATGAGGCGGCCCAGCATGAAAGGGTCATGCGCGAGGTTGTGCCGCGCCTGTTCCGGCTGTCGCGAGAGGCCAAGGAATTCGATATCAGTCTGTGCGTTGATTCCGAAGAAGCCGACCGGCTGGACCTGCAAATGGATGTCATGGAAGCGGTGTCCGCTGATCCTGCACTGGCCGGATGGAACGGGTTCGGGTTGGCGTTGCAGAGTTATCAGAAACGCGCTTTCCACGTTATCGACTGGCTGGCCGATCTGGGCAAACGGCACGACAGGCGGTTCATGGTGCGTCTGGTGAAGGGCGCTTACTGGGATACGGAAATCAAGCGCGCACAGGAGCAGGGCTTCGAGAGTTATCCGGTGTTTACGCGGAAGGTCTCGACGGATGTATCGTATATCGTCTGCGCCCGGAAACTGCTGCGTAATCGCGATGCCATTTATTCGCAGTTCGCCACCCACAACGCCCATACCCTGGCCACAGTACTGGAACTGGCAGGCGGCAGTAAGGATTATGAATTCCAGCGCCTGCATGGCATGGGCGAGTCCTTATATGGTCAGATCGTCGGGGCCGGGGCCGACAGCGTGCCGTGCCGGGTTTATGCGCCGGTTGGCAGTCACGAGGACCTGCTGGCCTATCTGGTTCGGCGGTTGCTGGAAAACGGCGCCAATTCTTCGTTCGTCAATCGTATCGTCGATGACAGCGCCCCCATTGACGACATTATCGCCGACCCATGGAGCCGGGTTGCCGGATTGCCCCACAAACCCCATCCACATATCCCGCTGCCGATGCAAATGTTTGGTGATGACCGGATCAATGCAAAAGGTCTGGACTTGAGCGATCCGGCAGTGCTCAGGCCT
>JAJFIE010000228.1 GCA_021775275.1 Rhodospirillales bacterium
TTTCGCGCCATCGCCCGCCATGAAATTCCCTGCAACGGGGTTGGGGTAACCAGCAGCGACAACAGCCTGTTTACCTTCAGGAAAGTGCGGCGCCCGATCTATCCCCTCGATCCGGACTGCCCGGAGCGGCCAAATTACGGAAAATGACACAAAATCTCGGCGGCAGGGAGTCTTAGCGCTTGCCTCTCCCGCCCCCTGATTTGCTATAGTGCGCCCGGGTAACCGGCGCGGGCAGGATTCTCGCCAACCCGGTCAGATCCGAAAGGAAGCAGCCGTAACGAGTTTCGTCCTGGGTCGCTGTCCGGTTACCCACCTCATTCACCCGACTATGTGGGCGGTACCTGATGACGGACAGCGAAATACCGGTACCGGACTCCGCTCCGGGTGGTGATAAAGCCGGGGCCGAGGCCCAATACCGGGTTCTCGCCCGCAAATACCGCCCCTCCACATTCAGTGAACTGATTGGTCAGGACGCCATGGTGCGGGTGCTGACCAATGCCGTGAACACGGGCCGGTTGGCCCACGCCTTCATGCTGACGGGTGTTCGTGGCGTCGGCAAGACCACCACAGCGCGGATCATCGCCCGTGGGCTGAATTGTTCGGGGCCGGACAATCAGGCCGACTATGGGCCGACGGTAGAACCGTGCGGTCAATGTTCGCATTGCCTGGGCATTGCCGAAGACCGGCATGTTGACGTTCTGGAAATGGACGCCGCCAGTCGCACCGGCGTTGATGATATTCGCGAACTGATCGAAGGCGTACGCTACCGCCCCACGTCGGCGCGCTACAAGGTCTACATCATCGATGAAGTGCACATGCTGTCGAAAAATGCCTTCAATGCGTTGCTGAAGACTCTGGAAGAGCCGCCCGAGCATGTGAAATTCATTTTCGCCACCACGGAAATCCGCAAGGTGCCGGTGACCGTGCTGTCCCGCTGTCAGCGTTTTGATCTGCGCCGGGTGGGTGTGGAAGAGCTGGCGGCCCATTTCAGTGGCATCGCCGGGAAAGAGGGCGCGGCCATTTCGGAAACGGCTGTAAAGCTTATTGCCCGGGCTGCCGACGGCAGTGTCCGCGATGGTCTCAGCCTGCTCGATCAGGCCATTTCCCACGCCGACCACGAAATTGGCGAGGAAGAAATACGCGACATGCTCGGTCTCGCCGACCGCAGTCAGACATTTGATATTTTTGAAGCCACCCTGAAGGGTGATGCAATGGGCGCGCTCGAAATACTGGATCAGCAATACAACGCCGGTGCGGACCCGGTTCAGGTCATGGAAGACCTGTTGGACGTCACCCATTGGATCACCCGGATTAAAGTATCGCCGGATGCGGCTCAGGATGTGACGGTGCCCGAGATTGAGCAAACCCGTGGACGTGATCTGGCCGACCGGCTTGGCATGGCCGCGGTGTCGCGCGCCTGGCAGATGCTGCTGAAAGGTCTGGCCGAGGTGCGATCTGCGCCGTCGGCCATTCAGGCGGCGGAAATGGTGTTGATCAGGTTGGCCCATGCGGCCACCCTGCCCACACCGGAAGAGGCGTTGAAATCCCTGGCCGACGCGCGCAGCAACCCGGCAGAAACCCCGAATTCCGGCACGGCTGGATCATCCGGCGGCGGAAGCACATCCGCAACCGCATCGATGGAAACTTCCGGGGGCAGCCCAGGCGGGGGCAGCCCAGGCGGGGGCGGTACGGGCGGTGGCACCCGCGCGGCATTGAGCGTCATCGCCTCCGACCCTGAAGCCCAGGCCCTGGAACCTGCGCCGGAACCTGTTCCTGATGTGGCCGGGCCTCAAACCCGGGTATTTCATGATCTGGCGTCCATCGCCGAGAGGGCGGAAGAGCGCCGTGAAGGACGCTTGCAGGCATTTCTGATGCACAATGCCCGCCTGGTGCGGTTCGAGCCGGGGGTCATCGAGCTGGCGCGCGAAGCCCATACGGATGACCTGATGGTCCAGCGGTTGCGGAAATTTCTGCTTCACGAAACCGGGACCAACTGGACCGTGGGCATTTCCGGGGATGCCGGTGAGCAGACCCTGGCGGAAAAACAGGCGACCGAGACCCGTGACGCTATCGCCGAGGCTTCCACCCATCCATTGGTGCGGGCCGTGCTGGAAACCTTCCCGGGGTCGGATGTTACCGGTGTTGAACATCACAAGACCCCGGAAATGTCAGATGATGCGACTGACGATGGCGATCATCATTCCGGTTGATGTGACGTCAATCCACCCTCATTCAACATTATCTTTCTTAGTGAATTCAGATGGTTGAAGCTGTTTTTCCCGCAATGAGCGCAATTGGGGAAAAAAACAACTTCGGGTTAGTGGTGTCTTCCCTGTCTTCCCTGTCTTCTCGGCTGAAGCAACCGCCGAAGGGAAACGCACATGTCGTCAGTCGTCCGCACCGAGCGTAATGGCCGGGTTCTGGAAATCACCATGGACCGGGCGCCGGTCAACGCCATCAATACGGAAATGTCCATGGCGCTCTATGACGCGTTTGCCACGTTGCGCGATGATCCTGACCTGGCCGTGGGTCTGATTACCGGTTCCGGCGAGAAATGTTTCTCGGCGGGGTGGGATTTGAAAGAAGCCGCCGTGTCCTTCGATGGTATGGACGCGCCGGAGACCCTGGGCCTGTCACCCGGCGGGTTCGCCGGATTTACGGAAATGTGGGACCTCTATAAGCCGGTCATTGCCGCCGTGAACGCCCATGCCATTGGCGGCGGGTTGGAAGTGGTGCTGGCGTCCGACATCGTGCTGGCGGCGCCGGAGGCGGATTTCTGGCTGCCGGAGATGGAGCGCGGTTTCCTGCCTGATGCGGGCGCAGTGCAGCGCCTGCCAAAAAAAATCCCCCACAATGTAGCGCTGGAGATGATGTACACCGGCCGCCACATGCCGGCGGAGGAAGCCTGCAAGTGGGGTCTTGTGCACAGGGTGTTGCCTCGTGAAGAACTGATGGATGCGGCGCGGGAAATGGCCGAGCATATTTCCACCGGTGCACCGCTGGCCTTGCAGGCCCTGAAAGAGACCTTCTACGGATCATCGGAAATGGCGGTGGATGTAGCCTTCGATAACATGTCCCGCGACAGGGGAACGTTCCCGATTTATGAGCAGGTGCTGGATTCAGAAGACTTCAAGGAAGGCCCCAAGGCGTTCGCCGAAAAACGCGCGCCCGTGTGGAAAGGTCGTTAACTTTTTCAGCCTGAATTCAGCCTGAAAACTCACCCAAAAATGCGCCCCCCGGCGATCTTGGGGGGATCGCCGGGAGGCTCGCTGAATCTCGGTGGTTTGGGGGAAGCTGCGAGTGGAGATACAGCGTCATACTCGTGATACTAGATTTTTAAACTAAATTCAATCTAAACTATGGCGAACGGATTCCTATCTGCACCCAGCGCACCTGTTTCCGTCAATCCACATAAGGTCCGCATAGAGTCCCCTTACAACGTAAATGAATTGCCGGACGCAGCGCCCCACGCATCCATGAAATCCGACAGGTGCGGGCGGGCTTCGCCCTCGCTTTCGATCAGCGAGACCACATCGGCGATGGCGCGATTATAGCTCTCGGTGGATACTTTCCCCCGGTGGTGCATATGGCGCAGGTAGACC
>JAJFIE010000229.1 GCA_021775275.1 Rhodospirillales bacterium
TGTACTGGCACGGATCATCGGCGAGCCGCATGATGCGCCAGTTACGCGAAGGTGTTCAGGCTTGTGTGACGGTGTCGCATTTCGATGGCGTTGTCATGGCCCGTTCCGGATTCCATCATTCCGCCAACTACAGGTCCGCTATGATATTGGGGACACCAACCATCGTTGATGACCCCGCCGACAAGATATCGGCGTTAAAAACCTTCATGGAGGTAATGATGCCGGGGCGGTGGGATGATGTACGCCCGCCCAATGATCAGGAAATGAAGGCGACGATGGTGCTTTCGATGCCCATCGATGAGGCATCAGCCAAAATTCGAAATGGCCCGCCTTCTGACGACGAAGAAGACTATGCCCTGGATTGCTGGGCCGGGGTTATCCCCCTCCGCACCGTGGTTGGCGAGCCGCTGGATGATCCGAAGCTCCGGGCCGGAATCGCCCGCCCGGACTATCTGGCGGGGTTTTGCATGCAAAACGAAAACTGATGCACGCTGAGTTTTTGCTGTTCATACTGGCAGTTGTTCAATCGGAGAATGCGTGATGGCATCAGGATCAGAATCAGAATTAAAACAGGTGATCAAGACCACCTGTCCGCGTGATTGCTACGACGGGTGTGGCATTGCCGTGACCGTTCGGGATAGCGCAATCTCTCTGGTCACGGGGAGCCCTGATCATCCATCAAACCGGGGACCACTGTGTGGCAAATGTTCCGCCGCCTACAATGGCGTATGGCGCGATGAGAGCGCCCGTCTTTTGACCCCTTTGCGGCGGGTCGGACCGAAGGGTTCCGGCGACTTCACGCCGGTCAGTTGGGATGAAGCCCTGGGCGAGGTCGCCGGGCGGCTTCAGGGTATCGTCGAGTCCCATGGGCCTGAGCACATCTATCACACTCACTATACGGGAACCTGTTCACTCATCGCTGGCGGCTTTCCGGGGCGGTTTTTTGACCATCTGGGCGCCACGGAGATTGATCCGGACACGGTCTGTAACAAGGCGGGCCATGTGGCCTGGAATTATGTATTTGGTGATTCCGTCAACGGTTTTGATCCCCGCACGGTAAAAGACAGCGCGTGCATCATGGTTTGGGGTGCGAACCCATCGGCCTCAGCGCCCCATGTTGACAAGCACTGGCTGCGTGACAGTGGAGCCCGGGTCATCGTCATTGACCCCATCCGCCATGAAACGGCGGATAATGCGGACCTTTACCTGCAAGTTCGTCCCGGTGCGGATGCCGCGCTGGCGTTCAGTATGGCCCACGTCATGCAGCGTGATGGCCTGCTGGATATGGATTACATCCGCGACCATGTGCTGGGATATGACGACGTGGCGTCGGCCATCGCCGCATGCACGCCAGAATGGGGCGAGGAACAGACCGGCGTGGACGCCGCGTTGATTGAAGAAGCGGCGCGTCTGTATGCGGCGGGGCCCTCTCTCTTGTGGCTGGGTCAGGGATTGCAGCGCCAGCCTCAGGGTGGAAACATTTTCCGCGCCTGCGCCATGCTTCCGGCCCTCACCGGCAACATGGGAAAACCGGGCGCCGGGGCATATTATCTGAATGACACCTACGGCATCGCTGCACGACGCGGCAAGGCGCAGGAATATGATGCAAACGACGCAGGCGATGCCACGCCAATCGTCAGCCAGATGGATGTCCCTGATATTTTGGCGGATTCGGACGCTATTCGCGCCTACATGGTATGGAACTGCAATCCGGTAGCATCCAACCCGGCGCAAGAGAAAACCAGACGCGGTCTGTCCCGTGACGATCTGTTCACCGTGGTGGTGGATTGTTTTATGACCGATACGGCGGAATACGCCGACATTGTCCTGCCCGCCGCAAGTTTTCTGGAATTTGATGACCTGTGCGCCAACTATTTCCAGCTCATGATCGGGCCGCAGGTGAAATGTGTCGAGCCTATGGGTGAGTCCCTGCCCAATCAGGAGATTTTTCGCAGGCTGGCGCGGGCCATGGGATTTGATGCGCCTGAATTGTTTGAGAGCGATCAATCCATGATTGATGCTCAACTCAATGAATCCTGTGCGGGCATGACGTGGGCGGACCTCAAGGAAGTTGGCTGGGCCTATGCCAGCGAGGAGCCGTTTATTCTGTGGCGGGATGGTGTCTTCCCGACACCCAGCGGCCGGATCGAAATCGCCAGCGCGCGTGCCAGAGACAATGGTCTGCCTTACACACCACTGCCTGATATCGACACCGCGCCAAAAGGCGGTACGCTCCGGCTTATCTCGCCATCGGACAAGCATCTGATGAATTCCAGTTACGGCAACGACGCGCGGGTGCAGGGCATGATGGGACCGGTTCATGTGACCATTCATCCGGCGGACGCCCATGAACGTCAAATCAGTGACGGTGATGACGTCGTGCTGTCAAACAGTGCTGGCGAGTTGATCATGATCGCCCGGGTGTCAGACAAAACACCCAGAGGCGCGCTACTCACCCACAAAAGCCGCTGGCCCCGGTTTGAGTCTCAAAAAGCCAACGTCAACCTGCTCCACATCCCCCGGAAAACCGATATGGGTGAGAGTACATCCGTGCATGGTACGGAAGTGATTCTTGGAAAGGCTTAGTCGGCATCATCGAGCAATGACAATGCTGCGCCATAAGGGTCTGTTTCACGCCGTGTGACGTGCAGCAACGCCTCATCAAGGGCTTCGCCCTCAGCCGTGGAAATCCGTTGACGGGCGATATCTTCGGCGGCTTTTAGCATGCGCATCCGGGCAATATCGCGCTGGCGTACATCCCATTCGCCCGAGTTTCGCAAGTGATCCAGGTGGGCATCAATTTGCGTGATCAGGTCGGCAATGCCCTGCCCGGTTTCGGCGCTGGT
>JAJFIE010000230.1 GCA_021775275.1 Rhodospirillales bacterium
TCGGGGTTCTGCTGCGATTTTCCGTTGGCGAGTATCTCAATAGCGCGCTCTACACAGGCCATGCACCTGATAGCGGGCATGGGGGTCCAGCACCTTGAACCAGGCGCGTCAGTTCACGCTGGATTTCGAGCACCGCCCTTCATTTTCAGGAGATGACTTTCTGGTCGCCCCGGCCAATCAATCCGCTATTAACTGGATTGACCAGTGGCCCAACTGGCCGGGCCCGGCGTTGGCGATTTCCGGCCCACGCGGCAGCGGCAAGACGCACCTGTCCCATGTGTTCATTTCCCGATCAGACGCTGCGGCGATTAACCTGAAAAACCTGAGCACGCCCGACATCAGGGCCGTGGTGGCTGATCACAACGCCTTGGTGCTCGATAACCTGGAAGGTGTTTCCGGAACAGCCGCCGAAGAAACCCTGTTCCATTTATTGAATGTTGTGCGCGAGGAAAATCGATTTGCCTTGATTCTGGCTTGCAATCCTCCGGCGCGCTGGTCCGTACAACTGCCTGATCTGCGTTCCCGGCTGAACGCCATTCCCCATGTAGCCATCGAGCCGCCGGATGATGCCTTGATGGCCGCTCTGGTGGTGAAACTGTTCCGGGACCGCCAACTCCGCATCGATACAACCATTGTTGATTATATGCTTGCACGCATCGACCGTTCCTTCGATGGTATCCGCGCCACGGTGGCGAAAGTTGACGAGACTGCCTTGCGCGAACGCCGAAACATCACCATTCCCCTTATCAAGCGCGTTCTGGATGGCGGCGAATAACACATTTGCCTGCCAATGCGTAATCGGCCGCAGCCTTTCACAAAAGAAACCGGGCGGCATATGCGTGCCGCCCGGTTTCCGGTTGTGTTTTGATGGCGTCGCCCTGTCGGGCGCGGGCCTGTACCGCCTTACTGGGCGCGAACCTTCTCCAGGAAGTCGTCCACTTCCTTGCCCAGGGTCTCGGACTGCTTGGACAGCTCGTTGGCCGCCTCCAGCACCTGACCGGCCGACTGGCCCGTCTCCGCCGATGCCGTGGTAACCCCGGTGATATTACCGGCAACCTCGCGCGTCGCCGCACCCTGCTGTTCGACCGCCGATGAAATCGCCGTGGAAATCTCACTGATTTCACCAATGGTCGTGGAAATCGAGCCGATGGCCGTCACCGCACCCTCCGTGGCTTCCTGAATAGCGCCAATCTGGCCGGAAATCTCTTCCGTCGCCCGCGCCGTCTGGTTCGCCAGGTTCTTCACTTCCGCTGCAACAACCGCAAAGCCCTTGCCCGCCTCACCGGCGCGCGCCGCCTCAATGGTCGCGTTCAGCGCCAACAGATTGGTCTGGCTGGCGATGTCGTTGATCAGGCTGACAACATCACCGATCTTCTGGGACGCCTCGGCCAACCCCTGAACGTTTTCGTTGGAGCGCTGGGCCTGTTCCACCGCCGACTGCGAGATCGTCGACGAGCGTGTGACCTGCTGCGATATCTCGTTGATGGAGGCGGAAAGCTGTTCCGACGCCGTGGCCACCGTACCGGCCTGGGAGTTGGTCTCTTCCGCCGTCGCCGCCATGGATTCAGAGGACGACTGAAGTTCCGTGGACGCCGCCGCAACGGTTTCCACAACGCCCTTCACATTGCGCTCGAAATCATCGGCCAGTTTGACCTGCGCCGTGATCACCGACCAGGCCAGCATGGCGCCGATGTAGTTCTGGTCGTTGTCGTAGACGGCGCTTGCCTGCAGATCGAGCCATTCCTCGCCCAACTGGATCTTGGTCCGGTAAGGCAGGTTCGACGGGTCGCTCAGCAACCGGCGTTGATGCGCCGGGTCCTTGTGGAAGATATCCACGCACTGGCCGACAATGTCATCGGCCCGGCATGGCAGCAGGCTTTCAATGCCTTTGAGCGTCTTCGAGCTGGTCTCGTTGACATAGGTGATGGTGAACCCTTCCAGTTCCAGGAACATCACGTTGATCGGCAGTTGGTTCAGCATCTGGTTCTGACGGAAAGTCATCTCCGCCGCCGAGCGCTGCTCGGTCACCACCGACCAGGTCAGCAGTGGCGCTACATAGTTGCCATCCACGTCGCTGATGGGTGAGACCAGAAGATCAAGGATTTCCGGGCCAACCTGGATATCCGTCTTGTAGGGAAGATTGGACGGGTCTTTCAGCAACCGGCGCTGATGGGACGGGTCTTTATGAAAGATATCAATGCACGTCCCCATGATCTCGCTGGCATTAATGGGCAGCAGGGACTCGATCTCTTTCAGGGTCTTGTTCGTACTACTGTTCACATAGTTGACCTTGAAGTCTTCCAGGTCCGCCATCATCACGTTGATCGGAACCTGATCCAGCATCTGCTGCTGGCGAAGGGTATCCGCTTCCGCCTTGAGCTGATCCGTAACCACCGACCACGTCAGCATGGGCGCAACATAGTTGCCATCCTTGTCTTCAATGGCCGTCACCAGAAGATCAAGCGTCTCCGGGCCAACCTGGATGTTGGTCCTGTAGGGAAGGTTCGAGCGGTCCTTCAATAGCCGACGCTGATGCGCCGGGTCTTTGTGGAAAATATCAATGCAGGTGCCCATGATCTCACTCGCGTTGATCGGAAGCAGTGCTTCGATCTGCTTCAGCGTCTGACGCGTGCTTTCGTTCACATAGGTGATCTCGAAGCTGTCAAGGTCGGCAACCATCACGTTGACCGGCATATCCTCAACCATTTGTGAGAACATTGTATTGTCCATTTTATCACCCTCTCCTTCGGGACCGCCGCCTTTGGCGGCTTTCGTACTTTTTTCAGATTTTGTTACCTTCTCGGATTTTTTTCCGGAAGATTTTTTACCGCTGTTCGCTGCCGCCTCTTTCATGGTATCGGCGAGCACCGTATAGGCGGCGGTCCACGCAGCTTTCAGATCGTCATTCCAGGCGTCGCCCAACCCCTGTTCAAGCGTCCAGAGAAGCGCCGCAGCCACGGTGTTGTAATCTTCGGGTTTAACACCGTAACCCACATGGCGGATGCCGAGTTCCTGGACTGCGGGAACGATGGATTCCAGGTTCGTCAGACCATTAACCGCCGTTGCGATCATTGTCATGAGTTTACGACCCTGCTCTTTCATATCACCCTTGAACAGAGCCCTCACATCGGGGTCGAGTTCAAAAAGCCGCCCATAAAACAAATCGGCCGCCGTTTCCTTGATGGGTACAACGGACTTGAAAGAATTTTGCACAAGCGCAATTTGATCCGGAGTCATAAACATCCCCTATCTGGTCAAATGAATAAATAACCGTGTATGCAGTATAATAATCATCAACTGAGAGTAAAGCCTTGGAATGATTTCGGATATCAGCTCAACGAGGGATATATGATGCGGTTTTTGTGAAAACTACAAACCATTTTGGTGATGCAAGGGGACGCAGATTGAATTCATTATGATTAATTTTATATTGATATCGAAATGACCCTAGCCCGCTGCATGCAACACAACCTGTCTTTGTTGCGGAGCGACGCGATGTTCAAACAAATAAATTCCCTGCCATGTGCCGAGGGTCGGCGTCCCGCCCACCACGGGAATGGAGAGACTGCAATCGGTCAGAGCAGAACGGATATGAGCGGGCATGTCGTCCGGTCCTTCGCAGGTATGTCGATAGAGTCCGGGGTCGTCGCGAACCAGTCGGCAGAAAAACGTATCGAGATCATGCTGAACGTCCGGGTCGGCGTTTTCCTGAATGGTAAGTGATGCACTGGTGTGCCGACAAAACAACGTCAGCAGGCCGGACGTGATTTGCAGGCTGACGACCCAATGTCGCACCTCATCAGTAATCTCATAAAGCCCTTGCCCATGGGTCGTCACATGGACCGTATGGTGTGCCTGTGTCGATATCGGTGTTGTGCCGCCGGTCATTATCAACCGTCCCATTCGCTTTTCACACCATGCTACTGCGCCATGGACAAGGATGCCATCAATGAGCGTTGTGTTTCGGCCGGATAGTGATTAAAAGTATTGAGAACATAAAGTGAACAATCAATCCATATGGCAAAACAAATCCCCGAGTCAGATATCGACTTTCATCCCGATACATTATGTGCCGGAGACATTGAGCGAGGTGTCTGCCGCCTGTTCACACATATGGGGTACGCGCCGTTGACGGAATTTCCGCTCACCAATAACAGGCGCGTGGACGTCATTGGCCTTGCCAAGGACGGTAACTGGATCGTCGCCGAAATCAAGGCGTCGGAGCGGGATTTTCGCAGTGACGGAAAATGGCCGGAGTATCTGCCCTACTGCCATGAATTCTATTTTGCTGTCGCTGGCGGATTTCCATTGGAAATCCTGCCTCACCATACGGGTATCATCGTCGCCGACGCGTTTCATGGTGCTGTCTTGCGCAAAGCGCCCCGAATGAAAATGAATGCTGCACGATGGCGCGCCCAAGCCTTGCATTTTGGTCGCAAGGCCGCCGGACGCTGGCACGGTCTTGTTGATCCAAAACACTAACGTTTAGTCGGTTTGTTCCCGCACCAGCAGTTTGCGTTTCCTCTCCACCC
>JAJFIE010000024.1 GCA_021775275.1 Rhodospirillales bacterium
ATTTCAGTCCTGCTGTTACGCCTCGTTACATCAGTATTCCATCCGATAGTGAACTTGCGCGACTGTTTATTGCGGCTGACTATGTGGGGAAGGCGATTATCCATCAGCCCGCGCTGTCCGAACAGATTTCCGCCTACAAGACGGAGTATGAATTTACGGATGATCAATCAGGTCAGGTAGAAGAAACAACCAACCGGTTGTGGATTGAGCCAGCCCGTATTGATGTGCGCCGTTCCAATGATAATTCAACCTTGCAGTTCGGTCGTATTGATATGCGGTTCAACATCGAGCGCGCCTTTGGCGGAGGTGCTGCACGTCGTGATGAAGGATACGGTCAGTTCCTGACGGATATGTATGACGATCTGGCTGCTGAATTCTATCAGCTTCATGAATTACGTGAAGCGGCGAAATTGATGGTTGCCGCCCGGTGGATCAAATCGCGTGCCCCGGATTTCACCTTGCCGGCTGATGGGCGCACCCGTCTTGCCCCGCCATCCACGCTGGAAGGGTTTGTTACCCTTATCTGGTCGCCGCAAAGGGTCAAGGTCAGCTTGATTGCCCCCGGTGGGATTGATTTTAACGTGCCACCCATCGGCCCATCGGGGCCTGTGTTCCCGGATCAGGATCAAGTCAACATTCCTGCCGATGCCTCGGTCGCAGATCTCGGCGACAGGGCCTATTCCGATATGCCGTATGTGGACCCGGCAATGTTTGTTTCTGATACCGGAGGGTTGCTCCCAAAACGCTACAGGCGCCCACTCACGGTGCCGCCTGTCCCCGCAAGCGTACGCCTGGTCGGCCTTGCGACCAAAGGGCTGCGGATGCTGGATCGTATCACTGCGTTGAAGACCCAGACCAATCTCGATTCCGGGCGGTGTGATGCCGGGCAATCAAGGATGCTTCAGAATAAATTGAATGAGGCTTCTGTTAATGCCCGAACATTACACGGGGTTGAGAAAGCGCTTAACGCCATCACATCCCAGTTGCCGGAACGCAAGCGGACAATAGAATCAATTAACAAGACAATGCAGGAGGAACCACGGCGTATACGCGATACAGCAGTCAGTTTGTTCACCGCCGGATTGTTGAATGTTTATGATGAACTGGAAGGCTCTGTCCAGATGCGATCTATTCGAGATTTCGAAACCCTGATCGCGAATATGCGAAAGGCAAAGGAAAAACTTGGTGAGATCAGCAGCACGCTGTCCAATCTCGACCTTGCCGTCAGTGCCGCTGCTGCCCGGTCCCTGAACGAGCGTGAACAGGCAACAAAGAATTTGCTGGTTTTCATGAAGGATACTGTTGGTGAAGCCTCGAAGTTAAAAGGCGGTGATGCTGTGACCCGGGCATTCCGGACAGCTGGAAAGGCCACCGGAGTAGCCGACAAACTTCTGGCTGCGATGGATGTCAGTGAGAGTACATACAAATTACTCGACGCGCTTGATACGCTGGAACGGCTGGACACGCAGTCCGAGCAGGAAGTACAGGGCCTGCGCGATAGCCTCCTGCCGCTGCTAAACCACCTCTCCGACAAGCTCGACCGGTCGATGAACGATCCTCTGATCCGTGAACTTGAAGCAGGAACCGGACTGTTCGACTGCGGCCCACAGAAATCAGGTCAATCTTGATGCAATGCTCGCTTCTGGCTGTTCCCCGATATTCTGTGTTTTTATCTGGCAGATCAGCTTTTAGGTGGCAAGCTGGCGTTGACAGACCGTTGCGCACCCCTTATGTTCCGCCGCTCAAACGGGCCAGAACCCAAGGATAAGAACGATGAAAGTCAGAAATTCGCTCAAGTCGGCCAAGACGCGCGACCGCAATTGTCGTGTTGTGCGCCGCAAGGGCCGCGTTTACGTCATCAATAAGAAGAATCCGCGCTTTAAAGTGCGCCAGGGGTGATGCAGGATTGATGCGTCGCCCGGCAGGCGCCGGGAGAACATTGACGATTTTTCGGGACCGCGCTTACCAGCGCGGTTTTGTTTTGCCAGATTTCTGCTACCTTTCAGTCCTGTCAAAGAGGATGTAGCGCCATGGAAATGCCGGAACCGGATGCAGGAACAATCGCCCGTCGCGGCGATATCATCGCAGCATTATCAGGCATGGTGGCTGCGGAAGGTGTTATCACTGACGCGGATGAACTGCTCGCGTTCGAATGCGACGGATTGAGCGCGTATCGTCAGGTTCCCATGATTGTTGTTCTGCCAGAAACCACGGCTGAAGTATCGCGCATCCTGAAATATTGCCACGAAAACGAGATCAAGGTGGTCCCACGGGGCGCGGGCACGGGCCTGTCTGGCGGCGCATTGCCGCTGGCTGACGGTATTACCCTGGGCCTAAGCAAGTTCAACCGTATTCTTGACGTGGATTATCCCAACCGCTGCGTCGTGGCGCAGCCGGGGGTGACCAATCTCGGCATTACCACGGCGGTCGAGCACGATGGTTTTTACTACGCGCCTGATCCATCCAGCCAGATTGCCTGCTCTATCGGCGGCAACGTGGCGGAAAATTCAGGTGGCGTGCATTGTCTCAAGTACGGCCTGACCACCAACAATGTCCTCGGCGTCGAAATGGTGCTGATGGATGGTGAGATTGTTCGTCTCGGTGGCAAGCACATGGATTCGGGCGGGTATGATCTGTTGGGTGTGGTGACCGGCTCGGAAGGACTGCTCGGCGTCATTACCGAAGTCACGGTTCGCATCTTGCAGAAACCGGCGACGGCGCGGGCCATGCTGCTGGGCTTTCCAAGCAGCGAGCAGGCGGGTGATTGCGTTGGCGGCATCATTGGCGCCGGTATCATTCCCGGCGGGCTGGAAATGATGGACAAGTACGCCATTCATGCGACGGAGGATTTCGTCCACGCCGGCTATCCCATGGATGTCGAGGCGCTGCTGATCGTCGAGCTGGATGGCCCGAAAGAGGAAGTGGACTACCTCATGGACCGGGTGAGCGAAATCGCCACCGACTGCGGCGCCAGCTACAGCCGCACGTCGGAGACGGAAGAGGAACGCCTGACGTTCTGGGCCGGGCGCAAGAACGCGTTTCCCGCCGTGGGCCGGATTTCGCCCGATTATATTTGTATGGACGGCACCATCCCGCGGTCCAA
>JAJFIE010000231.1 GCA_021775275.1 Rhodospirillales bacterium
CGGGCGCTGGTGGCGGAATTCTTCCCCGGCATGTCGAGTCGCATTTCCGGCATTGGTCTTTCCGGTATCTGGCACAAGATCAGCGACCGTCATGCAGCAGCCTTCGCCCCCGATGTGGTGCCGCTGTCCGTTGGCGGTTTCTACCGATTCAGATCAGGCGGCGAACGCCACGGCCACGACGGCCAATTGATCCATATCCTGCAAAGCGCAGTGACGTCCGAGTCCTATACAACCTACAAGAAATACGCCGACGGCGTAAACGGCCGCGATCCCATTTACCTGCGTGACCTGCTTGGCTTCAAACAGGCCCGCACGGCTATTTCCGTGGAGGACGTGCAGTCCATCACCGAGATCAGAAAGCGCCTTGTTTCGCCGGGAATTTCGCTGGGCGCGCTCAGCCCCGAGGCGCATGAGACCCTGTCCATCGCCATGAACAGGATCGGGGCCAAATCCGATTCCGGCGAAGGCGGCGAGGACTCTGAACGGTACAAACCCCGCGCCAATGGCGACAATGCATCAAGCGCCATCAAGCAGGTCGCCTCGGGCCGCTTCGGCGTCACGGCGGAATACCTGAATAACTGCACCGAGATTGAGATCAAGATGGCGCAGGGGGCCAAGCCCGGCGAGGGCGGACAACTGCCCGGCGGCAAGGTAACCTTTGAGATCGCCAAACTGCGCTATTCCACCCCCGGGGTGACGCTGATCTCGCCGCCGCCACATCATGACATCTATTCCATCGAGGATCTGGCGCAGCTGATCTATGATCTGAAGCAGATCAACCCGGACGCCAGTGTATGCGTCAAACTGGTAGCGCGATCCGGTGTCGGCACCATTGCGGCGGGCGTGGCCAAAGCCAAGGCCGACGTGATCCTGATTTCCGGCCATGACGGCGGTACCGGGGCCAGCCCGCAAAGCTCCATCAAGTATGCCGGGCTGCCCTGGGAAATGGGCATTGCCGAGGCTAACCAGGTGCTGACCCTGAACCGGCTGCGCCACCGGGTGAAGTTGCGCGTGGACGGCGGCATCAAGACCGGCCGCGACGTGGTTATTGCCGCCATGCTGGGCGGTGAGGAATTCGGCATTGGCACGGCGTCGCTTGTCGCCATGGGCTGTATTATGGTGCGTCAGTGTCATTCCAACACCTGCCCCGTAGGCGTCTGCACGCAGGATGAGCGGCTACGCGAAAAATTCAGCGGCACGCCTGAAAAGGTCGTCAACCTGTTTTCCTTCATCGCCGAGGACGTGGCCGAGATTCTGGCCGGGCTGGGCTTTGCCTCTCTCGACGAGGTCATTGGCCGTTCGGACCTGCTCAGCCAGGTCAGCCGGGGGCACAACGATCTTGACGATCTGGACCTGAACGCACTGCTGGCGCAGGCAGATGCCGGCGGCTTCCCGCGTCATTGTTCCCTGACCGAACGCAACGACGTTCCCGATACCCTCGATGCACAAATCATCGCCGACGCGGAAGCCACACTGGCGCAGGGCGAAAAAATGCAGCTCACATACACGGTACAAAACACCCACCGGGCGGTGGGTACGCGGACCAGTTCGGAAATTGTGCGGCGTTATGGCATGACGGGCCTCAAACCCGGTCACCTCACTGTTCGTTTACGGGGCTCGGCGGGTCAGTCGCTGGGTGCGTTCGCCGTTCAGGGGCTGGTGCTGGAAGTCTTCGGCGACGCCAATGATTATGTCGGCAAGGGCCTGTCGGGTGGTTCCATCGTGGTCCGCCCGCCGGTTTCCAGCCCGCTGGAAAGCCACAGGAACACCATCATCGGCAACACGGTTTTGTATGGCGCAACGTCTGGCAAGCTGTTCGCGGCGGGACAGGCGGGTGAGCGTTTCTGCGTCAGGAACTCTGGCGCACAGGCCGTGGTCGAGGGTTGCGGCTCCAACGGCTGTGAATACATGACCGGCGGCATGGCGGCGATTTTGGGAAAAGTCGGCGCCAACTTCGGCGCCGGCATGACCGGCGGCATGGCATTCGTCTATGACCCGGACGACGACTTTCAGTACCGGGTGAATGCGGACACGGTGCTCTATCAGCGCATCGAGACGGAATACTGGCGTGACGTGCTGAAAATCCTCATCGGCCAACACGCCAAGCACACCGCATCGAATTTCGCACAGGAATTACTGGCCAGTTGGGACCTGGCCGAAAGCCGTTTCTGGCAGGTCGTGCCCCGCGAAATGCTCGACAAGCTGGAACACCCGGTGAGTGCGCAGGCGGAAGAAGAACTGAGGGCGTAAACAATACCTCGCCCCGGTCTCGCACGGCCATGGGATGGTGCAGTGATCCCCATTGCAGGCATTAACTGGCTAGCCCCGCCACCATTGCGCAGAGCGCCACGAGGTGGATAAGGATGATCGCCTTGTCGTTCCACATCAGACCGACAAGGAACCAGCCTGACAGCCCCGATAGAAACAGATAGATGTTCCACGGCGTCAAATCAAAAGCAGTCGCGGCATACCCCAGTATCTGGATGATGGATGCGAACCACTTTAATGCAAAAACCGCCTGGTCACGGTTCGGAGCAAGTGAAACCGCCTCACACTGCACGGGTCAATCCTCCATCAATGCGGATGTTCTGACCTGTGATATACGCCGCTTCATCGGATGCAAGATAGGAGATCAGTGAAGAGACTTCGGTAGCCTTACCATAACGGCCCATGGGAATACGCGAACGACGATCTTCGGTTTCAGGCAAGCTATCAATAAAGCCCGGAAGAATATTATTCATACGGATGTTATCGGTCGCATATTTATCGGCGAAGAGCTTGGTGAAGCTCGCGAGGGCTGCGCGAAAAACACCCGACGTGGGGAATAGCGGGTCCGGCTCAAACGCGGCAAAGGTCGAGATGTTCAGAATCGTACCGCCGCCCTGTTTCATCATTATCGGTGTGACCATGCGGGCCGGACGCACGACGTTCAGCAAATAGACGTCCATCCCGGTGTGCCAGTCATCGTCATTAATTTCCAGCACCGGCCCCTTTGGTCCATGCCCCGCAGAATTGACAAGGACGTCCACACGCCCCCAACGGTCCATTGCGACATCCACGAGTTTCTGAATATCGGCAACTGTCTGGTTCGAACCTGTTACGCCGATACCGCCCAGATCGGCCGCCAGAGCCTCGCCTTTGCCCGAGGACGACAGGATCGCAATTTTGTACCCGTCTGATGCCAATTGCCGGGCCGCATCAGCCCCCATGCCGCTGCCACCGGCTGTGACAAGCGCTACTTTTTCCGTGTTCATGATCGTTTCCTCATCATTGGTTTCAACTGAAAACCTACGCCCGCCCCCCTTCCTTGACTAATCATGTCTCGTCGTGTGAGGTTGTAGAAAATCTACTGCCTCACGGAACGCCCATCATGCGCACCCCCAACCTGAATTCACTTCGAATGTTTGATGCGGCGGCCAGGCATCTGAACTTCCGGCTTGCCGCAGAAGAGTTGAACCTGACCCAAGGCGCCGTCGCGCAACAGGTGCGCCGGTTAGAGGCGGACCTGGGTCTCAAGCTGTTTCACAGAGTGGCCCGGGGACTGACCCTCACGGAAATAGGCAGCAATTACCATGCGCCGGTTCGCCGTGCGATTGGCATCATAGATGACGCGACTCGTAAGTTACGCCCGGAAAATACCCGAATAACGCTTAGCGTCACACCGTCGCTTGCAGCAAAATGGCTTGTTCCACGACTATCGTCATTCGCACAATTGCATCCGGGAATCGAAGTGCAGACTGTGGCCAGCGAAGGTCTTTCAAATTTTCAGTCTGATGGGGTCGATATCGCCATCAGACAGGGCCGACCGCCTTTTGGAAATGGCCTTCACACTGAATTGCTCGCGCCGCTCGACCTTCGTGCGGTATGCAGCGAAAGCTATGCCATGACCACAGACGTGATCGTTCGGTTTGAGGACTTCGCGAAACATCAACTGATACAGGATAGCCATCGGCACTGGGACGCATTATTCGAGAAGGCTGGTGTGACAGCCCCTGATCGAATGATGCAGTTCAACCAAACGGCGTTGGCAATGGATGCCGCGGCAAATGGTCAGGGCGTGGCCCTTGCGCCACGACTGTTATTGGATATTGAATTCGCACAGGGAAAACTCACGCAACTGTGGCAGGACACTCAGACCGAGCAGAGCGGTTATTATATTGTTTATCCCCACATACAAACACCAAACGCGACAGGTCGAGGAGAAGTCATCGACTGGCTTCTGTCGGCCGGCAAAGACGTTGGTGTGTGATAATCTGCCATAACTGTCATATCCGGTTATGCGGCATCTGGGTATATCGAAACTCATCTTGGCGGCGGATGGGATTCCTGTGGCGCCGCCCTATCTGGAAGACTCCCCGGCGGCTGTCTGTCTTAAGCATCCGAATTTGTTATTGGCATTATGTTCTCGCCTGCCAGCAAGTCCTCCACAAAATATGCCGCAAGTTCGTTGCGGCCCGTGACTCCGGCCTTCTGATATATTGCGCTGCTCTGGCTCTTGACAGTTCCGGGGCGCGTGTCCCGGACGTCCGATATCTCCTGGATGGACAACCCCTTGATCAGTAGCAATGCGATATCACGTTCGGACGACGTTAATTTCCAGGCATCGAATTTTCCATAGATCACGGCCAACAGCTCGCCGGAGGCGACCTGAACGAAAGCCCGGGCATTGCGATGATCGTGCAGTAGCCGCTTGATTTGCCAGCCGATTACGACCAGGGCGAAAGCCAGGGTAACGGCCGAGACAAGTTCAATGGTGCCGTGATCAATCCACGGAGCCGCGAGGTCTATCCGAAAAACATCCGCCAACACATCCAGCAGGAAAAAGACTTCACAGACAGCGATGATCACAAAGGAAATGACGAGAGATTGAATTCCAAACGTTTTCTTGTTTTTCATCGTGGCGACAATTCTGCGATCCTTTATCCCGGGATTGTAGCCACGCAGAATCACAAAACAAGTGAGCCGTTTCCATCAATCGTCGTCATAGTATCCCTGATCGGCCCCCCGATGGCAGGCAATGCAGTTGGCTTTGGATTTGACTTTCGGGTCTTTCCAGGCCCGTTGAGGAACCTCTTCATTGTGTTCGCGCACCCAATACGGCGTTTCCGTAATGCGCAAGGGGGCGGAACCTTCGGACAATCCGCGCATGAATTTTCCGCTGAACAAGCCGGAATCGGCGGCATTATCCAGGTGGTATTTTTTAATGTGGCGGACCATTTCCGGTTCCAGGGAAGCGTCTTCACCAAAGTGATTGGGCAGCCCGTCCATGATGATGCCCCACGATTTTTTGGGTAGCATTTGAGGCTGGAACGCCATATGGCAGGCTCCGCATTCCCGGGCAACGATCGGATCTCCAATTGGCTTGTAACGCTCGTCAGCCTGAACCGCCGAATTCACAAGGAGAACCATTGCGGCGGCGGTTAAATAAATTCCTGTATTTTTAGACATTTTCATTTTCCTGTTTTGGGGGTTATTGAGTGGCCATGAATGTCAGGAAGTCGCCCTTTTCCAGCGGGGAGCAAACACGCCCGAGAACACTCGTACAGTTGCGGCGGAACCATTTTTCGAGCTTCTTGGCGTCGGCGTATCGGTCGGGAGTCATGGACAGCGCCATCGGAGCGATTTCTTTTCCGGCCCGGGTTTGCCCGATACCTGTCGGGTTCGCCGTATGACAGGTGGTGCACGATGGGGTTTCCGGCTTTCCTGTCGCCGGACTCGAAGAAAAAAGAATGCTGCCACGGTCAGCAGAAAAGCCGGCGAAGTTATTGTCCTGGGCCCTGGCCTCAGCGGCATAGTCGGCAATCTTCTCCTGCATCTGGGCCGCCGATACCGGGGCGCTGACCGGCAAGGCCCACACGCTGACGAGTGCGGCAATGATTAACAGGCGCGTGGACGAAATAGAATAGGGCCTCATGTTTGATCTCCTGCCGGGATATGGATGTTGGCGTCATCAAACCGGCCGGATGCGGAATCTTTGTGACACCCGTTGCAGTTTACTTTTGATCCAACGGTCTTCAGACGGAACGCCGATGGGTCAATATCCTTATGCCGATTCTTCCAGTAAGCGGTGTCGGTCATACGATAAGACGGGGTATCCATTCTTCCCACCCGGTGAGAGGCTTCCGTATCGAACCTCCCGGCATGATTTTCCCCAAGATAGAACCGGATGAAGCCGGCGGTTTCCTCATCGACCGAGGCATCCTCGCCATAGTGATTTTCCAACCCGCCCATAATGGCTCGCCATGCGTCCCCGCTCCGCAAGCTGGGGTGGTAGGCATCGTGGCAATCGCCACACTCGCTGCTATAAACTTCCAGAACGTCGACGGCCCTCCAGGCGGAAGAGGGCATGCCGGCAAGAGCCGCCCCAACCATAACCAGCGACGCCGCGATCACCATAAACCAGACGCCTCCTCGCACCGTACAGGATTTTCCGGGGACGCCGGGGCGGACTCCCGACAATTGTTTTCTTCCAATCATCATTGCCGACAGAACGGGGTGGTGGAAGATGCGTGTTTCGACGAATACGCCGAGCAGGTGAATGGCGACGGCGCCGACGAGGAC
>JAJFIE010000232.1 GCA_021775275.1 Rhodospirillales bacterium
GGCTGTAAGTGATGGTTCCGACGCCCAATCCGGGGGCGCAGATCTGGATGGTGCGAAAAAGATTATCTGTGACCATTTTCTGGGCTGGCAATGCCGCCTGCGTCAGCATTCCATCCGCAATTTGAACGGACAACCTTCAACCGGAATGACGCCCGACATTGTGGTTGGTGGCAGCGATACCGGATACGAAGGGGTGACGGTTTTGCTCGACCGTCAGGACCCGGGCGAGTTTGTGCCGGAATTTCGCCACATGGTGCGCAAGACCCGCGACCCGAAACAACGCTATGACAATGCGTTGAAATATTTCGCCGAGATGTATTATCAGGACCGGAAAGCATTTTCCGACCGCATGACGGCGCTGTTCAAGCCGGGTTCCGTTGCGGCGAAACGTCTGGACGATGTCGGAAACGCGACGCTGGTTTTTTTCGAGAAAAGCCAGCGGTATGTCATTCCGTGCGGGGTGGGCCGCCTGACGGACAGTGATCCCTCATGGCAGGCAACCTATTGGCACAACCACCTGTTCAACCCCAATCTGGCGGGAGACAGTATTATCCTGCAATTCATTCCCGACTGGGTGACCGCCAAGGCCGACCCGCCGGTTTACTAGGCGTTATGAACTGGGCAAGTGGATTGGTTCTGGTGAGCAAGTCGATTTAGCGACACTCCGGTCATCATCATTTATACTCTACCTGATTGCGGCGCTTACGCCCGGTGATTAGAATTATCGTGACAGGAATCCAACGGTTCCGATTTCTGGAAACGGTTCCGGTCTCCGGACATGAATGGGAGCAGACAATGGCGCAGGTGCATTTAGATCGTAGCGAAACTCCGAAGGGCAATATTGGACGGCTGATCATCGATCGCCCGGAAAAGCTGAATGCTCTCGGCTCAGAGATGGTCGATCAGTTGAAAAGTGCGGTCGATGAGGTGTTGAAGGACGATGCGCTTCGGTGCGTTGTCATTACCGGCGTCAATGAGAAGTGCTTTTGCGCCGGTTCGGACCTCCGGCAACTTAGTGAACTGACATCCGGTTCAGCGGGCGGGTTTCTGCGGTCGACCCATTCGGCGCTTGAGGCCGTTCGCAACATTCCGGTGCCGGTTATCGCGCGTATTCAGGGGCCTTGCATGGGCGTCGGCATGGAACTGGCGGCCGCCTGCGATTTCAGGCTTGCGACCGCATCATCCCTGTTCGCCATGCCCAAGGTGAAAATCGGCATCCCCTCGGTCATCGAAGCTGCATTGGTGGCGAGGATCATGGGGAACGGTCGGGCGTCATGGCTCATGCTGACGGGCGAGAACATTGATGCCCAACGGGCCTATGAGTGGGGTTTTCTGGAAGAAGTGGTCGCCGACACCGCCGCGCTGGATACATCGGTGGACCGCGCCGTGAACGGCATCATGGAGTCAGGCCGTCTGGCTGTGTCTTCACAGAAACGCCTTTTGCGCTCGTGGGAGGAAACCCCGTTGGAGCAATGCATCGAGGAAAGCATTCGGCCCTTTGCCGCCGCCCACGCCAATACCGAACCCGGCGAACTTTCTAGCCGCGTGTTGGAGCGGTTGAGCAAAACTTGAGTGGAGGCAAGGATAGGTGCCGGGCGGGGCATGGCCAACCAGCCATTCCCATGCCCTGCGTTTCCGGATTTCCCAAAATTACCCTACCTTCGGCGGGCGCAACGGGTACTTTTTGATCTCCGGCTCGTCCATGCCTTTTGGCGTTGTCGCCGGGGACACAGCTTTCAGAAAATCATCGGGGTCGGTCTGCGCCAGTCGATTGGTGTAGTTGGTGATGGTGCAGTGGGCGATTTCGCCGATGATATCAATCAGGTTTTCAGGGCTCAATCCGGCCCTGGTAAATTCATTGAACTGCGCATCCGGTAAGCCGCCCTTGGTGGACTGAATGGCGCGGAGTGCATTGAGGATCAACCGCCGTCGTTCGTCAGCAGGTTCGCGATCCTCCAGAATGGCAATGATGTCGTCTTCCGGCATTTTTTCTTCCCGGCAGATCATCGTGTGGGCGGGAACGCAGTAGTGGCAGCCGTTGGCCCGCGCCAGATAGAGGGCGATAACTTCCCGGTCATCCCGGCTCAGGCTCGATTGCTGCAACTGGGTCCACAACCCCCGGAACGCCGTGATCATGTTGGGTGAATTGGCGATGGTTTGCGCCACCCGCCAGGGCTGGCCCCAAAGTTCAGACAGGGCTCCCAGGGCGCGCTTTTGCTGATCGGTTCCGTGATCGGGATCAACCGGGGGAATACGGGCCATCATTGTCTCCTGAATGTTCTGAATTCATGGGTAAGGGATAACCTTGTCACCGGGTTCGATGAATGGTCCAGTCACTTTTTCTTTATTTGGCAGGCAAAGAAAAACCCCGGTCGTTTCCGACCGGGGTGAGTTGGGTTGTCATCGGGAGTCAATCAGAATTTTCTGTAGGCCTGACGAAGCTGAACCAGCGGGTGGTTCGGCGACATCTGGAATTTGAGCAGCATTTCGCGTGCGACCATGTCACGGTCCTGCTGATTGTCCGGCAACTTGACGTCTTCCGGGATCGAGACCCAGCCGTTAATGTTCCGGTCGAACACCGCGGGACGGCCTTCTTCGTATCCCATATGAACGTCTTCAAGCCAGTTCAGATCATCCCATCCCATGGTTTCCATGTAACGGGTGAGATACGGCGTGATGTTGTTGTAATCAGGAACCAGGTTCACATCATAGCGATAGCCGATGTGCTGTCCGATTTCCTTTTCACGATCCGACTCCAACCCTTCTTCATCGGTGATGAACTGATTGACGTCAGTGATCTCGGAGCCTTTATATGATGTTCCAGCCATCTGTCAGTCCTCCTTACAGGTGGTGATAGTCGGGGACGCCGACCGTATGCTCGGTGCCGGCAAGCGGCACACCGGCCATGGCGGATGATTCCATGGTCAGGGCAGCCAGATCTTCCGGCTCCAGGCTGTGCACGTTGGTTTTACCGCAGGCCCGGGCCATCATCTGAGCTTCAATGGTGAGACAGTGCAGGAAGTTATAAACCCGCTCTGCCGCGGCATCCGGATCAAGGCGTTTGCGAAGTTCCGGGTCCTGCGTGGCCACGCCGACCGGGCAACGGCCCGTATGGCAATGGTAGCAGTATCCGGGCTCGGCGCCGACTTCCTTGGGATAGTCTGCTCCCGGTATCTGTTTGTTGCAGTTCAGCGCCATCATCACCGAGTGTCCGATGGCGATGGCGTCCGCACCGAGGGCCAGGGCCTTCGCCACGTCACCGCCGTTACGGATACCACCGGCATAAACCAGGCTGATTTCACCGCGCTTGCCCAGATCGTCGATGGCCTTACGGGCCTGACGGATCGCCGCCATGCCGGGGACACCGGTTTCTTCGGTAGCGAGGTGCGGACCTGCACCGGTGGAGCCTTCCATGCCATCGATATAGATGGAGTCAGGATCGGTCTTCACAGCCATACGGACGTCGTCATAGACACGCGCCGCGCCCAGTTTCAACTGGATCGGGATCTCGCCATTGGTGGCTTCCCGGATTTCGTTGATCTTCAACGCCAGATCATCCGGCCCCAGCCAATCAGGGTGACGGGCGGGGGAACGCTGATCGATACCGGCGGGCAGTGAGCGCATTTCGGCGACCTGATCGGTCACTTTCTGGCCCATAAGGTGACCACCGAGGCCAACTTTACAGCCCTGACCAATGAAGAATTCGCAAGCATCGGCCAACTGAAGGTGATGCGGGTTAAAGCCATAGCGTGACTGAATGCACTGGTAGAACCACTTGGACGAATAGCGACGCTCGTCCGGGATCATGCCGCCTTCGCCCGAGCACGTCGCCGTACCGGCCATGGTGGCGCCACGCGCCAGGGCGGTCTTTGCCTCATACGACAGGGCGCCGAAGCTCATTCCCGTTACGTAGACCGGAATATCCAGCTCAAGCGGACGCTTGGCGCGCGGGCCAATAATCGTCTTGGTCAGACATTTTTCACGATAACCTTCGATCACGAAACGGGTCAACGTGCCGGGCATGAAGGTCAGGTCATCCCAGTGCGGAATTTTCTTGAACAGCGACATACCGCGCATACGGTAACGACCCAGTTCCGACTTGATGTGAATGTCATCAATGACAGCCGGTGGGAAGACGAAGCTGTTGCCCAGGCGCGTTACATCGCGACCGAGGTCTTTTATCGAGTTATCAGACATACTGATATTCCTCTTGTCCTAATGTTTCGCCCTAAAGCACGATTTTCTTTTCGTGCGGCTCAAGGTTGTCGTAGTTCCAAAGCTGGCGACCGGCGACGATTTTGGTGAAGTGATCGACACCTTTTTCCGGCAGCATGTCGTACAGGCCCAGCTTGCGGGTCAGCCATGCCTTATCCATGTCGGTCAGTTCGCCGGGGACAGCGTCCACGCCGAGAGATTGAATTTCGCCACCCACAAAAATGGTGCCGTCGTACATGGAATCACCCAGGTTCTTGCCAGCATTGCCACAGAAAACCATGCGGCCACGCTGCATCATGAAGCCGGTCAACGCGCCGGTGTCACCACCGACAAGAATTGTGCCGCCTTTCTGATCGATACCGGTACGTGAACC
>JAJFIE010000233.1 GCA_021775275.1 Rhodospirillales bacterium
TCCCAGTAATTGGCAGTGATAGGCAGTAACAATTTCGGGGCGGGTGGCTACGTGTCGCCCGCTCCGCGATTTCCCGGCTTTCTTGTCCAAGTCCATTCCTGATATCGTTGATCCATCATGCAGACCCGTGCGAACACCCTGGCGTTTATCGGCCCCGGCCTCGGCTGGCTGGCCCTGTTCATGGTTATCCCGTGCGGCATCATTTTTGTTTACAGTTTTTTTGAACGCGGCGTTTACGGCGGCATCGATTTCATCTTCACGTTTGATAATTTTCAGCGCGCCATTGATCCGATCTATCTGAATATCCTGCTGACATCCGGTCGAATTGCCGGGTTGGCGACGATCATCGCCATTGTACTGGCCTACCCCGCCGCGTACGCCATTTCCCTGGCCCCGCGCCAGCGTCAGCCGGGGTATCTGTTCCTCGTCATGCTGCCGTTCTGGAGCAACTACCTGATCCGCACCTATGCATGGATTGTCATGCTGAACCGGGAAGGGCTGATCAATAACGCTCTGGAAGGGCTGGGCGTGATCAACGAGCCACTGCCGCTGCTCTACAACGAGTTCTCCATCATCACCGGGCTGGTCTACAACTATCTGCCGTTTGTCATTCTGGCGATTTATTCATCCCTCAGCCGTCTGAATCCGGAAATCCGCGAAGCGTCCGAGGATCTTGGCGCGTCATCGGTGCGTACCTTCGTTCGGGTCACCCTGCCGCTGACCATGCCCGGTGTGGCGGCGGGGGCGGTTTTTGTCTTCGTTTTGTCTATCGGCAACTTCATTACGCCGGATTTGTTGGGCGGAGGACGGTTGCTGATGGTCGGCAACCTGATCTACGACCAGTTCCTCAGTGCCCGTGACTGGCCGTTCGGTTCGGCCCTGTCGCTGATCCTGATCGGTATCATGATGATGCTGTTGTTCGGACAAGCCGTTGCCGTCAATCGATCCATGGGGGCAAAACGGGTATGAGTATACTTAAGCCCACACTGGCTCAACGGACGCTGAACGGTCATCTGTGGCTGGTCTATGTGTTCCTCTATACACCAATCCTGGTGCTCATGGGGTTGTCATTCAACAGCACAGGGATGCCCACCGCATGGGGCGGGTTTTCCACGGAATGGTACGGCGTGTTGCTGGACAATGACGCTGTGCTGAATGCCGCGCTGAATACGTTGATTGTCGCTGCGGTCTCCACCTGTCTGGCCACCCTGATCGGTACCCTGCTGGCCATCGGGGTGGAGCGTCGCCAGAAAGCCTCCAACGCCATGGAAGCATTGCTGTTCGCGCCGATGATCATTCCTGACATCGTTCTGGCTATTGCGCTGTTGTCGTTTTTCACCCTGCTGAATTTCACACTGGGGTTGTATTCTATTATCCTCAGCCATGTGGTGTTCAACATCGCCTTTGTCTGCGCCGTGGTGCGTACGCGGCTGAAGAACTTCGACTTCTCCATTATTGAAGCCAGCATTGATCTGGGGGCAGGGGAAATTACAACGTTTCGGCGGGTAACATTGCCGGCAATCTTTCCCGGCGTGCTGGCGGGCGGGTTGCTGGCGTTCACGCTTTCGGTTGACGAGTTCATCATCGCCTATTTCACAGCCGGTTCCAGTTCCACGACGCTGCCCATGCAGATCTATTCCATGATCCGTTTTGGCGTGACGCCGGAGATCAACGCCATGGCGACCATTGTCATGCTGGTGAGCTTCACGCTGGTTTTCATTTCGCAACGTATTGACCGGGGGCAGTTGGAAACATGAGCGCCGCCACCGATAACTGTGTCATCAGGCTGGATGGACTGACCAAGCGTTTTGGCCCGCTGACCGCCGTCGACGGGGTCTCGCTGGACTTGCAGGAGAACGAGTTTTTTGCCCTTCTGGGACCGTCCGGTTGTGGCAAAACCACGTTGTTGCGTATGGCGGCGGGGTTCGAGATGCCCGACGAAGGGCGGGTCTTGCTGGACGGTAATGACATCACCCGGCTCAGGCCCAATCGCCGACCCGTAAACCTGATGTTCCAGTCCTACGCCCTGTTTCCGCACATGAGTGTGCGCAGCAATATCGCCTATGGACTGGAGATGGATGGTGTTCGCGGGGCGGAACTGAACACCCGGGTCAATGAAGCGTTGGAAACGACCCAACTGGGTGAGTTTGCCAATCGCAAGCCGGACCAGCTTTCCGGTGGCCAGAAACAGCGGGTCGCACTGGCCCGTGCCCTGATCAAACGTCCTCGCGTTCTGTTACTGGATGAGCCGCTGGGGGCGCTGGATAAAAAACTGCGCGGACGTATGCAGCTTGAGTTGAAGCGTTTGCAACACGAGGTCGGCATTACCTTTGTTGTGGTTACCCACGATCAGGAGGAGGCGTTGGTTATGGCCGACCGTGTCGCCCTGATGCATGCCGGTGAAATTGTGCAATGCGGCGCACCGCGCGACCTGTACGAAAATCCCGGTTCGCGGTTCGTGGCCGACTTTATCGGCGTCACCAATTTCTTTGAGGGCGCGATCACCGACGGCGGCCTCTCGGTTACGGGTCTTGGGTTGTTGAAAGGCACCGTTCCCGGCGGCGCCAGCATTGGCGCGAGGGCCAGTCTGGCGGTCAGGCCGGAACGCCTGTCAATTTCCGTCGACCAGCCGACAGCGGCAGAAAACCGGTTGCAGGGTCGTGTCGTGGATGTGGCTTATCATGGTCAGGATATCGGCCTGCACCTGCGGTTTGACGATGGCACCACCGCCATGGCGCGGATTTCGGCCGCCGCCGAGTACGCCGGAGCCCTTGGCGTGGACTCGGTAGTGTGGTGCGCCTGGGACGCGGATCAGTCCCGTATTTTAACAGCTTGAGAATTTAAACAAACAGAACAGAAACCAAGGAGGCAATCATGAGTGACAGTAAAACCATCGCCTTTTTCCCCGAAGCCGCATTCGGTCCGGCGCTGAATTCCGTTGGCGTTGCCCAGGCCTGCAAGGCCATGGGGCATAACCCGGTATTTATTTCCGATCCCGGATTCACCGGCGTGTATGAAGGTTACGGCTTCAAGGAATATTATGTAAATCTGTCCGCGCCTATGCCGCCGGAAGAAATGGCGAAATTCTGGTCCGACTTCATCAACGGCCACATTCCCAACTTCGCCAAGACGCCCTATGAGCAGATCGACAACTACGTCAAGGAATGCTGGGAAGCTATTGTTGATTCGTCGAAGTGGGCGGAGAAGGAATTGCCGGGTATTCTGGATGCGATCAAACCGGACCTGATCTGCGTGGATAATGTGATCCTGTTTCCGGCCATTAAAAAATATGGCGTTCCGTGGGTGCGTATTGTTTCGTGTTCGGAAAATGAAGTCACCGATCCCGATATTCCGCCGCATCTGTCAGGTTGTGGCGAGAGCGATCGCGATTGCCACAAGGCCTATCGTGATCGGTTCAACGAAATGATTGCCCCCATCCATGCGGATTTCAATAATTTCCTGGGCGAGTGCGGCATCGCGCCCTATGAAATCGGCGAGTTCTGTGAATCATCGCCCTATCTGAACCTGTTGCTGTATCCGGAGCCGGTGAAATTCAAGCGGCGCAACCCGCTGGACCCCAAACAATTCCAGTATCTGGAAGGGTGTGTACGCAAGGACGATCCCTACACGGTCCCCGATATGGGCGATTATAACGACAAGCCTTTGGTTTATATCAGCTTTGGCAGTCTGGGTTCCGGCGATACAGACCTGTTGAAACGTCTGATCGATGTGGCGGGCAGCATGGCGGTCCGCGCGCTCGTCAATGTAGGCGATTACATGGATGAATACGAC
>JAJFIE010000234.1 GCA_021775275.1 Rhodospirillales bacterium
GACGATGTCAGCTTGCGCAGCGCCTGGCTCATCAGGCGGGCTTGCAGGCCGACATGATGGTCGCCCATCTCGCCTTCCAGTTCAGCCCGGGGAACCAGCGCCGCCACACTGTCAATGACCAGCAAGTCGAGCGCCCCGGACCGCACCAGGGTATCGGCGATTTCCAGCGCCTGTTCACCGGCATCGGGTTGCGAGATCAGCAGGTCATCCACATTGACGCCAAGTTTGGCCGCATAACGTGGGTCAAGCGCATGCTCCGCATCGATAAAGGCGCAGGTGCCGCCGGCCTTCTGGGCCTCGGCGATGGCATGCAGCGCCAGGGTGGTTTTGCCGGAACTCTCCGGCCCGTAAATCTCGACGATACGGCCACGGGGAAGACCGCCGATCCCGAGCGCGATATCCAGACCCAGCGAACCACTGGAGATAACCTCGGTGTCAACGGTTTCACGCTGGCCCAATCGCATGATCGAGCCTTTGCCGAACGCCCGTTCAATCTGGGTCAGCGCGGCGTCGAGCGCCTTGTTCTTTTCCACGTTACCTTCCTTCTCAACGACGCGAAGTTCTGCACTAGCCATGAGGTCACTCCTTATTCCATATGGTCAGGTATGTTTCAATGACGCCCATGTGTACATGTTTTGTTCTTTTTGGCAATAAATATTTTTAAGATCTTGAAAAATAACATTTTTTGCCGAATTTATTCCAGTTATGTTCTCATGATTTTTAAAACAGTTCAATTCGGTACTGGAATGATTGAATGGATACCCCGTTACATATCCCCAGAATCATCGCGCCATTATGTTTGCAGAATTTCGCATTGATCATTCTCTTTATAATTGCATTGATGACAGTCGGTGGTTACACCAGATGATCACCGGCCTGCGCACCGAAACTCAATAAACCCTGAGCCCATGTTCAAAATTGCCTCGATCTCCAAGTATTGCATTCCTGCCGCACTGGCATTTTTGTCGGCATGTGTCACCACCCCGGAATCCAACGTTACGGGCGTCCATGGCGCCTTCTTCAACAGCTATAGCGACTATCACACAGGGAAAAACGAAGCGTTTGAACGTGACCTGAAGAACGCCATCCCGAACCCCGACGATACGACCCTTGTTATCTTTATGCATGGCACGACCGGCAGCGGTATTCACACGGCGTGCGATCCCGTGGGCAATGCGCCGGATTTTATCCGGGAAATCTCATATGATATTCCGGGTGCGGTCGGGTACTACCACTGCACCAATCTGCTTGGTGGTAAAAGTGGCGATCCCCTGCCCCGCCAGCGGGCGGTCAAACGCGCCCATGAAATGAGTGCGCTGCTGGACCGGTTTCACGCCTATGGTATTTCGCCGGAACGTATTTTTATTTCCGGTAATTCAGGCGGCGCAGCGGCGGCGCTTTTCACGGCGCGTTTTTATGCGGATAAATTCAACGGCTTTATCGCCTCGGCGCCGGGTTATGGATACAGCTACCTGACAGGCAACGCAATGAACCCGTGGCTCGTCCGCCTGTATGCCGCGTGGAAAGACAAACTCAGTGAGATGAGTAGCGTCAACGGCATGGTTCTCGCCTATGCCAACGACAAATACTCGCCACCGAAGAAGATTGAGTTCCTCAAGGATATCCCGGGGGTCCGGTTCCTTGAAATCGATAACCCGGTGTGCGATGGCTACAATCCCCATTCCTATTTCTTCACCAGTTGTTTCACGCGCGACAAAAAAAGCGACGTGGTGCAGTTTATAAAAGGCAGCCTGGCCAACGCCGGGGTCGTTCTTCCCGTCGAGACTGCCGCATCCAAACTTCCCGGATTCGCAAATAAAACTGTCTGCTCCTTCGCCGTGAGCACCGCAAGCGGCACGCCCCGTTGGGAAACACGGAAAAGTTTGCTCCCCTATGTGGAAGAGGCAAAATTGAGGAACCTGCGACCGGAGGACTGTGTTGAGGATACAGATGCTAAAATTGGAATTGTTGCATCCAAACTTTCCGGATTCACAAATAAAACTGTCTGCTCTTTCGCAGTGATTACCGCCATCGGTAAGCCCCGATGGGAAACACGAAAACGTCTACTCCCCTACGTGGAAGAGGCAATACACCGAGGATTGAGCCCTGAAGATTGCCCAATTAGAGTTGAGTCTCTCATAGTTAAAATTTCTGATACCAATATCGAAACTGAATTGTCTGCCAAATCTGATAGAGTGGTATGCACATTTGCAGTTAATTATAAGTACGGGTGGATAACTCAAGGGCCATATACCGCATATGCAAAAGAAGCGCAAAGGCGCGGTTTTTCTGTAGAAAATTGCAGAAAACTGAGTAGCTAGGCCGATACCCTTCTACCCTGCCAACACATCCTTCACCGTCCCTGCAAGCGCCTTCAGGCTGAAGGGTTTGGCGAGGAAGTGGATGGTCGCATCGCGGCTGATTTCCTCGCGGAAGACATCTTCGGTATAGCCTGACATGAGAATAATTTTGATATCGGGCATTTCCTGACGCACCAGTTGCACAAAGGTATGTCCGTCCATGCCGGGCATGACCACATCGGAGATAATCAGGTCAATACGCTGCTCGACCTCGTTGATCACATCGAGCGCGTTCTCGCCGTTCCCTGCCTCCAGCACCGTATAACCCTTGTTGCGAAGGGCGCGCGAGCCGAACAGGCGAACGGCGTCTTCGTCCTCGACGAGCAACACGACCCCCTCGCCGGTCAGGTCCTCGGCTTCTGCACTGCAAGGGTTCTGACTGTTCGCCCTGGCGCGGCGTTCGGCCAGCGCCTTGTCGGCGGCGGCGGCGGCATTCCGGCCCACCTCGCCCTCGGCCCCATGGGCAGGCAGGTAAATACCAAACGTGGTGCCATGGCCAATGGCGCTGTCGACAAAGATATAGCCGTCCGACTGGCGTACGATGCCGTATACAGTCGAAAGGCCAAGCCCGGTACCTTCACCGACTTCCTTGGTCGAGAAAAACGGTTCAAAAATACGTTCCAGGTCTTCCTTGGCGATCCCGGTGCCGGTATCGGCGACCTCAATAACCACATAGGCGCCCGGCGGCATGATTTCGGGGCCGCGTTGCACCGGATCAATCACGGTTTCGTTGCGCGTGGTAACCGTCAACGTACCGCCCCCCGGCATGGCGTCACGGGCGTTGACCACCAGATTGATAATGACCTGATCGAACTGCCCGCGATCTGCGCGCACCAGATGCGCGCCGGGGGTATGATCCAGCCGGAGTTCCACCTGTTCACCAATCAGACGGCCAAGCAGGTGTGACAGGTCCGACAGCACTTCCGTGGGATCCAGCACGACAGGCTCGAGCGTCTGTTTACGTGAGAACGCCAGCAACTGCCGCACAAGATTGGTGGCCCGGTTGGCGTTCTGTTTGATCTGTTGAATATCGGCAAATGACGGATCGTCCGGCCCGTGACGCAGCAACAACAGATCGCAGAACCCGATCATGGCGGTCAGCAGGTTGTTGAAATCATGGGCCACGCCCCCGGCGAGCTGTCCGATGGCCTGCATCTTCTGTGATTGCGTGAACTGGACCTCCAGATGCCGTTGCTCGGTTTCGTCAATCACATGCAAGACAATGCCGCCGTCTTCACCATCATCAGATGCCTGATCAACACTTTTCATACGTGCGGCATGTAGTGACGCAGCCCGTGCCTCGGCCCCCTCGCCCGGTAAACGGACTTCCGAATGAACGGCATGCGCCGTCCCCATGACCAACTTGGAAAGCGCCGCGCTCACTTCATCATGGTCTTCTGCGGCAATGTGCGATACCAACATGGTGCCGTTCAAGGCATCCCGTTCGGCGCGCAGGAACCGCGCCAGCGCGAGATTGCATGACCGGATTACGCCATCTTCGCTCAACAACGCCAATCCGATGGGCGCGTCATCAAACAGCCATGGGGGAATTTGCAAACCATCCGCCAAACCACCGGTTAATCCATTGGCGCGGGCGTTTGATACGCTGTCTTGTGGTTCTATATCCTGTCCGGATTCCGGATCACGCAGAACCACGGCCCGCACGCCACCGCCATGACCACGATTGTTCTGGATAACGAACGCACGAAACGACGAACCATCCAGACTTTGCAGGGTTATATACCCGACGCCATCATCCGGCGCAGAGGTTCCGTCCAGAGCAACGTCGGAAAAGGCCATGTCACCGCCCGAAAGCGCCCCGGCATCGCGTCCGAGCCACCGCGCCAGGGTTGAGTTGGCATAGGTGAACGCGCCGTTTGCGTTCAGTGCGAAGAACCCGACCGGCAGGTTGTCCAGAAAATCGGTAACCATCTCCGATTCCAGATGCCCCCGGGTTTCCCGTTCGCGTTGGGTGGTGACGTCCTCGGCGCGCCAGTATACCTGCCCCGCACCATCCGGGGTGGCGCGCAATCGCCACCATTCACGGCGACCGTTTGCCGCCGCCACGCAAATTTCGCCGCGCATGGCGTCACCCCGGGCTGCACCGGTGAACAGCCGCTCCACTTCGGTGGAAGTTTCCGCCGCTGAAACGAAAGAGCGCAATCCACTCAACCCATGCTCACCACCGACGCCAACCGGGAACGACATTTTCCAGGCATCCGTAACATGCACCGTCCCGCCAGACTGATCTGTCACCAGCCATGCCTCGCTGCTGTTTTCGAACATGGACAGGGGGACGCCTTTGCTTCGGTCCGGCCCCAGACCAATGCTGCGCAGGAGCGATGAAAGTCCATCGGTGTTAGGGGATGGCTTCTTCATCCTAGTGTACAGTATCGCCGCGCAGACGCATGACATAACCAATAACTTCCGCCACCGCCTGATAATGTTCCGTCGGGATTTCTTCATCCAGTTCCACAGCAGCGTAGAGCGTTCGCGCCAGCGGTGGGTTTTCAACGATGGGAATGTCGTGCTCTTCGGCCACCTCACGAATCCGTAAAGCCAGATGATCCATGCCTTTGGCAACCAGGCGCGGCGCCTGCATGTCCTCTATCTTGTACTTCAGCGCGACGGCATAGTGCGTCGGATTGGTCACCACCACGTCCGCCTCTGGCACTGCCGACATCATACGTTGTCGGGCGCGTTCGGTACGAAGCTGGCGAATACGCGCCTTGACCTGGGGGTCACCCTCGCTTTGTTTATGTTCGTCGCGAACTTCCTGCTTGGTCATCTTCATCTTCTGCATAAACGAATATTTCTGATACACGTAATCGAATACCGCAATGACCGTCAGTACGACAATCGTTCCCACTGCCAGAAAAACGATCAGGTCGCGAATGCGTTCCAGGGACAAAACAAAATCAATGGAAGGGATAAGAACGATATCATCGAGCATGGGAAGGGTAATGCCAAAGGCCACAATGCTGACGATCACGAGTTTCAGGATACCCTTGGTAAACTCGACAATAGCTCTCATGGAGGTCAATCGTTTGGCGCCCTTGAGAAGGGATATTTTGGAAAAATCAGGCTTCAGCTTTTTTGGCGCCCAAATCAATCCGCTCTGCGCAACACTCATAAACACGGCAATAACCATCAAGGCAGCCATCAATGGCGCCAGTATCCAGGCCAGTTGCAGCATCAGGTTGGCCAGGGTCAAACGCAGATGCTCGAAATCGGTTGGGATAGCATGAGGTTGCGCCAGAAACATCAGCGTTACATCACGAAGGTCCGAAGAAATTCCGGGCGACATCAATGCAATGATCAAGGTTGCCGCAACCAGAATGCCCCATGTCTTGATTTCCTGTGACGAAGCGGTGTCACCTTGCTCCTTCGCCTGCGAAAGTTTTCGCGGTGTCGGTTCTTCTGTCTTTTGGGCATCGTCGTCTTCTTCTGCCATGAGTGCTCTTTCTGACTAAGTCGTCGTTCTGGCTAGAGTGCGATCCTCAAGAGTTGGAGAGTACCAGCATCGTTTCCTGAAAATGAGTAAGGAACACCATCATCATGCCAGACAATGCGGCCATCAACACCATGAACTGCACCGTAATCTGAACAGGCATCATGAAAAAGAACAATGGCAGCGCAGGCATCAATCGTCCCAACAACCCCAATCCCACATAATACACCACCGCAACAATGACAAATGGGGCAGAAAGCTGCAGGCCGAGCGCAAAACTGTTTCCCACACCTCTTGCAAACATCAACGCAAAATCGCCAAAACCTTCAAAGCGTCCCGGGGGGAACACCGCATAGGTATCGACGACGGTTTCCAGCATCAGATGATGCATGTTTGTTACAAAAATCAGCACCAGCGCCAAGGTCCCCAGGAACCCGGAAATAACACTGCTTTGTTGCTCGGTAATAGCATCCTGTATCAACGCATTGGCAAGCGATGCAAACATGGCGATCAACGTTCCAGCCGTTTGGATGGCCCCCATGGCAACGCGCCCCATCGCCCCCAGGAATGCTCCGATGAACGCCTCGGCTGCCACCAACAGGACCACCCCCGAGGGTGAATCCGGCGCTTTTGGTATTAACGGTAAAATAAAGGGGAACAGCGCAAAACTGATTGATAACCCGAGCGCCAGCCGGACTCTGACACTGATAAAGTTGGCGCTGAATCCCGGCAGAAACATGATTGCCGTGCCAACGCGCGCAAATACGAGAAAAAAACCGAAAACATTGAGAGTCAACAGTTCGTTCAGCATATTGCTTTAACCACCAACGACAACGATGCGGTCAAACAACCGCCCGGCAAACTCCATCATGGACGTCATCATAAAGGGGAGAAACAGAACCAGGGCTGTAAAAATAATCAGAATTTTCGGCACGAAAGTCAGGGTCAATTCCTGAATCGTCGTCAACGCCTGGAACAAGGCGATAATAATACCGATCAACAGGCCCGCCATCATAATTGGGCCAGCAGTCTGCAA
>JAJFIE010000235.1 GCA_021775275.1 Rhodospirillales bacterium
ACCCAGGGTGGGCAGATTTCCGTCGCCGACATTGAGGCCGAGGAGCGACGTATGGGGCTGGACAAGCCTTATGTTGTTCGGTGGGGAACCTGGGTCGGTAACGTTTTTTTCAAGGGTGATTTCGGGGATAGCTGTATCCTGCGAGTTCCAATTAACCAGCTTCTTGGGCAAAAATTCTGGCTATCACTGGGGATCTGTCTGACGGCGCTAATGTTCGCTTACGCAATCGCCATACCTGCCGGTATCATATCGGCATCTTCAAGCAATAAAACGCTCAACAATTCACTTCGTTTCGTCAGTTATCTGGGACTGGCGATGCCGAATTTCCTGCTGGCATTGATGATCATGCTGTTTTCCACGGTTGTGTTTGGTGACAGTCTGACAGGCCTGTTCAGTAAAGAATTCAGGGACGCGGCCTGGTCATATGAACGGGTGATGGATTTCCTCTCACGGGCATGGCTACCGATCTTTATTCTGGGTTGGTCGGCTACGGCCTTCGCACTTCAGACGGTGCGAGCACTGATGTCTGACGAGAACGGCAAGCTTTATGTGACTGCGGCGCGCGCGCGCGGTCTTTCCGGGCGGCGATTGCTGTGGCGATATCCGGCGCGCCATGCATTAGGCCCCATCATCAATTCGCTGGGGTTTGATCTGAACCGGGTTTTCAATGAATTGCCTATCGTTGCCTTGATCCTGGTCCTGACCGAAGCGGGCGCCCTGCTGATTGAGGCGCTGGCGCGATCCAATGATCAGCAATTGGCAGGCGCCATCATTTTCATGCTGACGGCTTCGATTATCTGTCTCAATTTCCTGACCGATATTCTCCTTGCCATCATTGACCCCCGGGTCTGGCGCAGCATCACGGGTGGGGGTTGACGCAATGAGTGACGTGACAAGTGCAGCAGTATCTGGTGATGCAGGCTTAGAAGAGCAAAAGCGTAAGGAAGCCTATTTTACGGCCGGTCAGTTCCAACTGATATGGGCCCGGTTTAAGAGAAACAAGTCCGCCATGTGGGGTGCGGGGGTACTGATTACCCTGATCCTGATGGGTATTTTTGCGCCCTTCCTGTCACCCTATGACCCGACTATCGGGGGGCGGGACGAAGAATATCAGAATGGCGCACCGCAAATACCGAAGTTTTGGGATGAAAACGGTTTTTCGCTGCGTCCCTTCATTTACACCTATACTCGCGAACGCTCGGCCGCGACCAATTTCCGTTGGACAAGCACGGTCGACAGGGACAAGCGCCGTTTTGTGGAACTGTTTGTTGAGGGTTGGGAATATCACTTTATCGATGTGAATTTGGATGTTCCTGGCGACACGTTTGACATCAAGTTCCGGTTGCTCAAGTCGAACACTCATTTGTTTGGCGTCAATGAAGGTCAGATTCACCTGTTCGGCACTGATGGTCCTGGCAAGGATATCTTCTCGCGCACACTACATGCCGTCTACACCTCCCTGGCGGTGGGCACCATCGGCGTCGTCATCAGCTTCGTCCTGGCCCTCATCATTGGTGGCATTTCCGGTTATTTCGGTGGCAAGATCGACGCTGTTTTGCAAATGATCACCGATGCTGTACGTACAGTGCCGGCAATACCCCTGTTTATGGCGCTGTCCGCGTTCATTCCGGATGAATGGAGTTCGGAGTTACGCTTCTTCTTTATTTCCGTCATTCTGGGTTTGATCGGCTGGCCGACGTTGGCGCGCCGCGTGCGAACCCACCTGTTGACCGAACGCTCTCAGGAATATGTGTTGGCGGCCCAATTGTGCGGCGCCAACGCCAGCCACGTCATTCGCCGCCATCTGCTGCCTAGTTTTACCAGCTACATCATTGTTGATCTGGTGATTTCCTTCCCCTACATGGTGCTCAGCGAAACGGCGCTCAGTTTTATCGGGTTAGGCCTCAAGGAGCCGGTTAATTCTCTCGGCGTGATGCTGCAGAATGTCACCAAGGCGGATGTGCTGCTGAATTACCAGTGGTATTTCATTCCCGTCATATTTTTTATGACGCTGGTTCTGGCCTTCGTTTTTGTGGGCGACGGATTGCGCGATGCGGCCGACCCCTATTCGGATCATAAATAATGAGTGAACCCCTTATCAAAGTCGAAAACCTGACCCTGGAGTTCAAGACCGATGAAGGTCTGATCACGGCTGTCGAAGATGTTTCCTTCGAGGTTGCGCCCGGTGAAGTCATGGGACTGGTGGGTGAGTCGGGTTCCGGTAAATCGGTTACAGCCAAGTCGCTGATGCAGTTGAATCCCGGCAACGCTGTCTATTCGCCGGAAAGCAAGATTACCCTGACCACCAATGGCAATTCTGTTGAGGTGCTTGGCCTGAAGACGGCGAAAGAGTTGATCGTCGTACGCGGCGGCGCGATTTCAATGATTTTTCAGGAGCCCATGGCGAGTTTTGCACCCGCCATCACGATCGGCGACCATATGGTCGAGCAGTTATTACTGCACACGAGTATGACCAAAAAGCAGGCTCAGGAGCTATCCATCGAAATGCTTGACCGGGTCGGAATTTCCGAGGCGGCAAAGCGTTTCAAACAATATGCCTTCGAATTGTCCGGTGGCATGCGTCAGCGGGCGATGATCGCCATGGCGCTTTCCACCAAACCGAAATTGCTCATCGCTGACGAACCGACAACCGCCCTCGACGTC
>JAJFIE010000236.1 GCA_021775275.1 Rhodospirillales bacterium
CGAACAGTCCCGCACCCTTGAACGCAATGTGGCGACCGGGGAAACGGTGCTGCGCATCATCGACGATTTTGGCGCGGCGCGGGATACCGATACCGGCCTCATATCCGGCGCCACGGCGCGCGAGACCTATCGTATCCATCCCGATGACCCGTTGAGTGCGACTGTGGACATCCACTGGACGGAAACGCTTGCGCGTAATGATGACGGAAGCGGCGCGAACCGGGCGGACTGGTCGGTGCGGACGGAAACATATTCAACAATGCGGTCCGGCGCGGAATCATTCTTTCTGACAGGCCGGATCGAGGCCTATGAGGGCGATGCGCTGGTTTTCGAAAAAGATTTCGAAGAATCCATCCCGCGCAATCTGGTCTGAGCCATGCGACCGGACAGGGGCGACGCGGTTTTGAATGATTCCAAATTTATGCTTCCAAGCCTTTGATGTTATTCAAAATGTAGACATTTGTCTACTTTTGTTCACATCCCTAAACCCTACCCGTTCGGGTATTGTTTGATTCCAAAGACTTAGGGTGGGAATTTTCCATAATAATGTAGACTTTTGTAGTGCCGCACCAATTTTCCCGAAAAGGGAATCGGCTGGCAAAGAGGGGCATATTCACGATAGAAAAGATCAGAAGTCATATAAAAGGAATTAATGCATATTTTTATTGAAAAGTCAAGAAAATGCGCATTCCGTCCGCTGCGGCATGACAAGCGGACCATCCTCGGATCGCGACATTTCGGCGGCTTCTGACCCTTTGCAGTTATCGTCGATCCACGAAAAGTTCGCCTCATACCGATTATTGTTGAGGAAGTAGAGCTTTCCATTCCTTAAATGAAACCGATCTGCCTGGGTAGCCTGGGTTCTCGAATGGCCAACTATCTTTAATCCAAGACCTCACCGTTTCGAAAAGATGTTCATCAAGTCCCTCGTCGACTTGCGACTGCCGAACCCACATGGTGATTTCGGCGTCGTAACTTGGGCTCGTGGTCGGATGAATATACATGCAGCCAAGCACCTGGGATTCATCCAAGTCGACGACGGTGTACGCAAATGACGTACGCCTCTGAAACTCCTTCTGGTGCCAGCCAAGATCAATAATATTTTGCTCCAGGCGTAATCCTTGCGGCCAATCATCGTCTGGCCAAAAGACGGTTCGCAAGCGCTCTTCACTCTCCATTACGGCAGCATAGTCTGTCACCGCATCGGTGATCGTCAATGGGCGTAGGCGCATCCGGGCCGTTTCCAAAAGTTCCGGAACATCAAAATTCTTGGGTACAAGTAGTCGGTCGTTCACATTAACATCCAAAAGGTGATTCAGGCTGTAACATTTGTAGACCAATCATTCCAGAGTTGGAACACCCCGGAAACTATCGTTGACGGTCAATGTCCGTTTCTGGCTATCAGCGGTAGTGATTGACCGTCTCCAATGATATCTGCTTTCGGGGCTTGACCGGAGATCATCCGCCAGGGCTTTCGCTCGGGGATACAAAGCGGCCCATGTATCGGGCCGCCAAAAAGCCCGTTGATGACCCGAAGCGGATACACCTGCCAACAAATCCGGATGGTCACAGGCTGCCGCCCGAGGCGACATTCCCGTCCTGCGCCCGGATCAAGACGCCCGGTGAATTCGGTGCGGAGTGAATGGCTGTGCAGTTTGAGATGCCCACGGCGCCGACGCCGGCACAGGCATATAAGCGCTGCGCCTGAGGCGCATCCAAATCTGTTGCGAAGATTAGGAATATCCTAATCAATACTTTATTAAATTATATTTTCACTAATCCAGTGTATTTTGTAGGTTAACGGTCAGACACGTTGAAAATATCGGAATACCAGAAAAGGACCCGGAAATGTCGATTGAAAAAGTAGAGACACTTGTCGTTGGCGGCGGTCAGGCCGGTCTGGCCATGAGCGAGCACCTGAGCAACTGCGGCGTGCCTCACCTCGTTCTGGAGCGGCGCCGTATCGCCGAACGCTGGCGGTCGGAAAGATGGGACTCGCTGGTTGCCAATGGTCCGGCCTGGCATGACCGGTTTCCGGGCATGGAGTTTTCCGATTACGATCCCGATGCCTTTGTCCCCAAGGAGAAGATTGCGGACTATTTTGTCGCTTACGCTGAAAAGATATCCGCCCCCATCCGCTGCGGCGTGGAAGTAAAGGAAGTGCAAAGGAATGTCGGCCGGTCCGGTTTCCGTGTCGAAACGTCGGAGGGTGTGATCGAAGCCGCCAGCGTGGTTGCCGCCACCGGGCCTTTCCAGCGCCCTGTCATCCCGGCCGTTGCCCCTGATGATGCCGGAATCACGCAGATCCATTCCAACGCCTACCGCAATCCCGGGCAATTACCCGAGGGTGCGGTGCTGGTGGTCGGCGCGGGCTCTTCGGGGGTGCAGATCGCGGACGAGCTTTTGGCGGCGGGAAAACGGGTTTACCTTTCGGTCGGCCCGCACGACCGCCCGCCGCGCAGTTATCGCGGGCGCGACTTCGTCTGGTGGCTGGGGGTCCTCGGCAAGTGGGATGCCCAGACGCCCGGACCCGGCATGGAGCATGTCACGATCGCGGTGAGCGGCGCCGATGGCGGTCATACGGTCGACTTCCGGCGGCTGGCCGCGCAGGGGATGACGCTGGTTGGCCGGACGGAATCGTTCAAAGACGGTGTGGTAAGCTTCGCGTCGGATCTGGCGGACAATATTGCGCAAGGGAATGAGAATTATTTGTCAGTGCTGGATGAAGCCGACGCTTATATTGCCCGCAACGGCCTTGACCTTCCGGAGGAACCCGGCGCCCGCAAAATGGAACCCGACCCGCAATGCGTGAGCGATCCTGTCCTTGCGGTGAATCTGGCGGAGGCCGGCATCACCTCGATCATCTGGGCGACAGGCTTTGCCGTTGATTTCAGCTGGTTGAAGGTTGACGCGTTCGACGAAGCAGGCAAGCCGAAGCATCAGCGTGGCGTGTCGGCTGAGTCCGGGATCTATTTCCTGGGTCTGCCATGGCTGTCGCGTCGGGG
>JAJFIE010000237.1 GCA_021775275.1 Rhodospirillales bacterium
GCTGATACTGCTTCAACAGCGCCTCGTATTCCTCGGGTGACACTTCGACGAACCGGATATCCCGGCCACAGGCTACGCTGATCTCCCGGACCGCCTCGGCAAAAGTCATCAGACGGGGGCCTGTTACCTCGTAAAGCTGGCCGATGTGCGAATCATCTGTCAGGGCTTCAACAACCACATCCGCAATATCATCGGCATCTATGAAAGCTTCTTTTGTGCTGCTTGCCGGGAGTGTGATTTGACCTGCAAGAACGCCATCCATCAGGAAGTTTTCGCTGAAATTCTGGGAAAACCAGCCGGCGCGGACAATTGTCCAGTCGGCGCCGCTATCCTGCAATGCACGTTCCGCACGCTGCGCCTCCTCTTCGCCTCGGCCCGACAACAACACCAGTCGCCGGACACCGGCCTCCAGCGCCATTTCTGTAAAATGGCTTACGGTCTCGACCGCGCCGGGGACCGCGAGGTCCGGCTGGTAGGTGATATAGACCGCGCCCACGCCGGGCAGCACGCCGGCCCAGGTGTCAGGATCATTCCAGTCGAAACAGGGCGTTGTGGAACGCGATGCGACCAGAACGGTTTTGCCGAGTTTTTGTAATCTCTCAACCACGCGGCGGCCAGTCTTGCCATTGCCGCCTAATACGAGGATCGGTTTCGGGTGTTCAGAATTATTCATGGTTATCTCCGGATTTGTTTGTTGTTAAAAGCAAGTCACTTGACACCGTGTCAATTGACATGATGTCAAATACGAGATACTTTACGCCATGTCAAGTGATAATCCGGAAACCCGAACACGCATTTTGCAAGCAACCCTGGACCTGCTTGAGGCAAGCCAGGGCCACGGCGTGCGCATGGCGGATATTGCCAAACAGGCGGGACTCTCACGCCAGGCCGTCTATCTTCACTTCGCAAACAGAGCCGAGCTATTGATTGCGACGACGCACCATCTTGACGCGTTGAAAGGCAGTGATGAGCGACTGATACCGAGCCGCACAGCACGAACCGGAACTGAACGCCTTGATTCTTTCATCGAAGCCTGGGGCAATTACATCCCGGAAATCTATGGCGTCGCCAAGGCGTTGCTCGCCATGCGGGACACGGACCAGGCAGCAACACAGGCGTGGGACAAGCGTATGCAGGATATGCGCGAAGGCTGTGAAGCCGCGATTATGGCTCTGGACCGCGACAACATGTTGTCGCCCGACCATTCTCCGGATCAGGCGACGGACATTCTCTGGACGCTGTTGTCGGTGCGCAACTGGGAACAATTGACCATTGACTGCGGCTGGCCACAGGATGCGTATATCGAAAATCTTATCTCACTGGCGCGACGACTCTTTGTGGTGCAGACAACGCCTGAATGAGACGAGGCAACCGGATCAGGACCTGAAGGGCATGTCGTGGCTGGTGGCGGCAATCGACGCGACGAATACCAACATCCGTCAGGAACAACGCACAGGCCCGGCATTGCCGGGGCCGCGCAAGGCGGCGCAACGACTGGCGAAAAAATATATGGAAATCAGCTATCAGCAATTTCAATACTATGTGCCGGATATCGCTAACGCCGGAAACCCCTGGACGCATCCGCACACGTCGCCCGGCACCCGGTTTGTCGCCACGGCGCTGAAAACCATGTTCCCCACCCTGAACGACACAAACCTGAAGCGTATTCTCAAAGAACTCCCCCAGTTCACCAACCGCGCCCGCAAGAGCGCCTGAGGGATCAACCCGGAGTTGGCCCAGAGTCAGCCCGGAATCGGTGACATTCGTTACCATCGGCTCTCGCGCGTGATCGAACGACACCGGGCGAACACAGTCGCCGCAAAATTTCTCTCATGAAGCGACAAGCGGACATCATTCCGAGCAGGCGGGGACGTCAGGAAATAACCCAACTCGGGCATTTCAACGGACCATCCGTTCAACCAGCGGCTTTACGGTCAGTCCCTGGACAATGATGGAAAACAGGACGACGCCATAGGTGATACTCAGAATGGCGGCCCTGTATTTCATGTCCGGCAGGGACAATGCCAGGGCGACGGCAATCCCGCCGCGCAACCCTCCCCAGATCAACACCGGTATGGCGCCCTTGGTAAAGATTTGCCAGCGCGACAGGATGGTGATGGGAATGGTGACGCTCAACGCCCGGGCAAATAGCGTCACCGGAATGGCCACCAATGCGAAACCCAGGTAGCGGATGTCCTCGGCGACAACGAGCACTTCCAGGCCAATCAGCAGGAAAAGAACCGAATTCAGAATCTCGTCCATCAGCGTCCAGAACGTCAGCACGTCCTCACGAGTACGATCGCTCATGGCATATTTGACGCCCCGGTTGCCGATGAACAACCCGGCGACCACGACGGCGATCGGCCCGCTCATATGCAGTGCCAATGCCACCGCGTAGGTGACCATTACCAACGCCAGCGTAATCAGAACCTCAAGGCTCGGTTCGTCGATCCCGTGCATGGCCCGATAACCGATATACCCGGCGGCAAGGCCGAGGGCCACACCGCCGACCGCCTCGTTCAAGAACAGCTTGATGACGTCGAGCGCATTCATGCTGCCGCCCTGTTCGCCGCCAAGCGCAATGGCAACGACGACCGTGAACACGACCACGCCGACTCCATCATTGAACAAGGATTCTCCAGCCATTTTCGCTTGCAGGGTACTCGGGACCTCGACCGTTTTAAAAAGGCTGAGAACCGCAACCGGGTCGGTGGGACTTATCAGCGCACCGAACACCAGCGCCCAGATAAAGGGAATCTCCAGTCCGAAAAACCCTAGCAGGAACCACATCAGGGCGCCGACCACAAAGGTCGAGATCAATGTGCCGAGCACAGCCATTATGCCGATTGTCAGACGCCGGGATTTGAGGGCTGAGAAATCGGCATGTAAGGCGCCGGCAAACAGCATGAAGCTGAGCATCCCGCGCATCAGGGTCTCGTTGAAATCGATCTGCCGAAGCACACCGGTGACCCTCTGACCGATCTGAACGGAAGGCTCGATCAGGTCAAAGGCGATAATCGATAGCGAGGCGACAAGCGCGATCACCACCAGTCCGATGGTGTGCGGCAAGTGCAAAAACCGATGATTGAGATAGCCGAATAGGGCGGAAAGCCCGACAAGGGTCGCGCCAATACTAAATATGCTCATCGTTCTCTTTTTCTCTTTCCCAACCGAACTTCGTCGACGATGCCCCCGACCCTACACCATTTCAGGTCGAGGATCTAAATGTCTGCCTTTAGGCTATAGGCAGACCAAATCCTGCCTCCCTTTTCATGACCGAAAAAACACCAATAGCCGACATTGATTGCACGGTGCGAGAGTTTATTTTCGCGTAATTGGACGTCGGTTCGAGGATATGCATCAGTCAAAAAAGTTGACTTTTTTCCTATTTTATGATCTATTGAGATTCGTTCCATTCTGTTCTTTGACATTGTGAAGATGAAATCTCACGGCAGAATTCTGTGACCTGGCGGGATGAAGAAGTTTCACCACCGAGACGCAGAGACACAGAGAGGCCTTTTGCGCCGTAACCTTGGCGCTTCAGTAATCAAGGGGGTATATCTATCTCTTGTTTCTCA
>JAJFIE010000238.1 GCA_021775275.1 Rhodospirillales bacterium
CTTGCGCCCGGCCCAATAACCGTTGCTCAAGTTCCTCCACCGACGGCGGCAAAACAAAGATGGAAACCAGATCATCGTGGGCGTACTGCTGGATTTCTTGCGCGCCTTGCCAGTCCACATCGAACAACACATCGCGGACACTATCCAGAGCGGCTTCTACCGGCGCCTTCGGTGTTCCATAGGAATTACCGAACACCGTGGCGTGTTCCAGAAATTCGTCACCTGCGACCATTTCCTGAAACCGCTCATCGGTGAGGAAAATATAATGTTCACCATCGACCTCACCGGGCCGTGGTGCACGTGTGGTCGCGGAAACCGACATGATCAGATCATCCTCGCTTTCCAGCAACGCCTTGGCGATCGTGGATTTGCCCGCACCCGACGGAGATGACAAGACCAGCAACAGACCGCGACGTTTGATCATTGGCACCGTACCCATTGGTATACCTCCCGCCTATTTTTGTATCAGGTTCAGGGTTTCTATTCCACGTTCTGGACCTGTTCACGCATCTGGTCGATGACAACCTTCAGCTCCAACCCAATGGTGGTGAGTTCGGACACAATCGCCTTGGAACAAAGTGTATTGGCCTCGCGATTGAATTCCTGGCAGAGGAAGTCGAACTTGCGGCCAATCCCCCCATCCAGTGACAATAGATCCCGGGCGGCATCACAATGAGCGGACAGGCGGTCCAGCTCTTCGGAAATATCCGCCTTGGTAAACAGAACCGCGACTTCCTGCGCCAACCGGTCTTCCGGCAAGGTTGGCGCCTCCTCCAATAACTCGGCGACGCCCTGTTTGAGTCGATTGGTGAGAATACCCGTCTGTTTTTGTGTCTCCGCCACCGCCTGTCCATGCAGAGTTCGAACGGTGGCGATCTGATCCGTCAAAAACCCATGCAGGCGTTCCCCTTCGGATTGACGGGCCACCATAAGTCCATCCAGAGCCGTATTCATGCTGGCAAGCAGTTCCGCGTCGAGGGCCTTGCGTTCATCATCAGTGCCGTCTTCTTCAGCGATCTCGATCACCCCACGCAATGCGAGCAGGCCATCGACGCTGGGCGGTGTCGCGCTCGGACACTTGACCATGACGTCGGGTACTGCTGCCAGCACATGATCCAGAACATCCCAGTTGATCTGGAAACCACCGTCGCCGCTGCGCATGCTTAACGTGAGATTGACAGAAAAATTGCCCCGTTTGAAACGTTTCTGCACAGCCTCGCGCACAACCGGCTCAAGCCGCTCGAAGCCACCCGGAAGTCGACATCGGGAATCCAGTCCCTTGCCATTGACGCTCTTGATTTCCCACACCCACGAAGCGTTGTTATGCTCACCCTCGCTTCGGGAAAAACCTGTCATGGATGATAGGGACATTCTTCATTCCGCTGCTATGTCTGTTACTCGCGCACATCATACAGGGCGGCCCAACGGGAGCAACACCAGGCATTGGAATCGTCAGCCAGGCCGACCGCTATGCGTAATCACAGTTTTTACAGAATTCCGGGGTTACGGCAGATTGTCGGATCGCCAGTTTTTGACGAACTTCCCGTCGCCACGGTAGGTTGAAAAGGTCCAACAGGTGAACGTCTTTCGCATTCCCTTCTCCGTGTCGCCCCAACGCGTCGTAACAACACAGCGCTTCGTTTCCATCGGCAAGGATGTGAATTTGATACCAGTCCTTGCACGACCCCACCGCAACACGCGGGTCTCCAGTGGCATTATCGGTCAGGCCGAACCAATTGGTCGCTTCATATATACTCAGGTTAAACCCGGGATATCGCTCCTTGCACCACTCGACGTCGACTTTCTGTTCTGCGCCCAGAACGGCGGTCAACCAGACCTTGAACCCGACTTCTCCTGAACGGCACATGGCATGGAGGGTATCCAGATTCTTTACGGTGCGATCAAAATCCAGCCCCATCGCTGCCTTGTAGCTGTCCGCGTCCGTTGCATTGATCGAAATCGATAATGATGTGAAGTTGGGAAGAGCCGCCAATTTTTCGATATTTCGTTTCGATAACGTCGACCCGTTTGACGGAAAGCCGACGGTGCATTGCGGAAGATGTTCGCCGATATAGTCAATGAACTCGAAAATTCTTTTATCAAGAAGTGGCTCGTTGACCCGGGAAAGATTAATATTGAAAGAATGGTCGGATGGAATACCGCCCAGGTCCGCAATGATTTTCCGGAATAGCTTTTTGCTCATCCTCGTGCCGACGCGGTCTCCATTTTTATCCATTTCCGGATAGGGGCAGAAGTTGCATTTTGCATTACATTTGGAATAGGTCTCGATGCTGACCGCCGCCGGATAATCGATGGCTTCAGGTCTTATCTTGGGCATACATTTGCGAAGGATGTCTGTTTTCTGGTCCTGGGCGTGTAGCGTTAACAGGACTCTGTCACAGATTTCTCCAAGCTCCACCTCATTCGCGCCAATACAGACAGACTGCATTGCCTCGAACACGTCGGTCGCGGTGAGAAACAGATACCTGTCATCAGTGAACGTCGCCAGAAATTCCCTGAGCAGATCAAGCGCATTGGCGGCCCCGTCTCCGTATGCCGCCAGAACCGAGTTCGCTGCGGCCCTGAGCGCCACATCGTCCTCTTTGTGATACTGGGTCACCCCACTGCCCAGGAACGGGTCAATCAGTTCATCCAGCTTCAATACAGCGCCCGGGTCCTTCACCTGCCATGCGATCAGCCGGAAAAGACACAGGAGGTCGATGAAATTATGGTCAGCGGGCAGTGAGGGCCGTCGCGCGGCATCAATCGCCATCCAGACAAGTCGGCCCGCTTCTTCGATTGATCCCTGATTGTAATTGCGGGCAACCTCGTTCCAGAGTTTTTCGAGTTCCCGGACAGGATTATTGTCAACCGGCAATTGCTCAATGGGTCTTGGCATTGACACTGCTATTCCTTCGGGCCGTCGACATTACGCACCGCACGCAGACATGTAAGCTGAATTAGATAAACAAATCGTAACAGATACCCCGCACATCAAGAGAGAGGCAGCATAAAACATTGCGGTCCTTGATGATCAGGCGCGCAAAACACCTGGATTCGCACACCGTGTGCTCCGTCTATGCGACACACACACGGGCCAGATAGCGGGTGAACTGCCACAGATTGCGCTCAATGGGGTGCAACGCGCCGTTCGGCAACAGGGGCGAAGCTGTGCCCAGGTGGAGCGCCTCCACCAATGGCTTGTCCTCGCCATTGGCGGTGTCCATGTAGGTCCGGAAATCGGACACCCATGTATCGTATTCCTCGTCCGATACGTCCGCCAGGACCTCGGGCGGGACCGCTACGCCCCAGGTAGCGCGCATCTGGTCGGCGCCAGCCGGCTGCACGGAAATATACCACAGATAATCCGGCATCAACGTCACCAGATGGGACGGAAAGACGCAAAAATCGACCATCGTGCGCCGCCACTCGCCTTCCAGGCGCGTATTGGCGGAGTGCGCCGCGCCGGGACGCTCATCGGATGGCTGCGCCGCACGGTGATAACTGTAATGGTCGCTGTCTTCACCGCACACGTAGTCTTCCGGCTTTTTGGCGTGGCGGGCGAAAGTTTTCCCGTGGGCTATGGGCACATGGTAGCTCTCGCTGAAATTCTCGATCAGATTCTTCCAGTTGGCGTTCCAGATCATGGTTTCGCGCATGACTGTGCGATAGCACGCCATATCGTATCGTCCGACAATGTTGTCGCGCAAAGACATCAGCGACCGGGCCACGGGTTTTGCCGGTTCATCGGCCAGGGTAACATAAACGAAGCCTTCCCAGACCTCGACATGCAAGGGACGAAGGCCGTGCTTTGATGCATCAAATCCCTCCTTCATCTCCATGTAGGGCGCGCGGATCAGTTTTCCGGCGCAATCATAGGTCCAGGCATGATAGGGACAGGTGATCTTCCTGCCCGACCCGGTCTCGTTCGCCAGCAAACGCGAGAAACGATGGGCGCAGGCATTGACGAAGGCCTTGACGCCCCCATCCGCCTGACGGACGACAACGACGGGTACACCCGCGATGTCATGGGTCAGATAGTCACCATGGCCCTCTATTTCATCCGAACGACCCACACAAATCCATTCCTGCATGAACACGGTTCCCCGTTCGTGTTCCAGAAATGTGTGGGAATGATGCACTTCGGGCGGGATCGGTCGGGCGTCCTCAAACGGGCGGGCGGCGGTGAGCTTTAGTCGTTCAAGCACCGTATCGAGGGGGAGATCAGAGTGCGGGCCTGACATGGCATGGTTCATTAGGCCAGTTCCATTCCGTTTGCTGTTGCCGTGTTGCGCAGATGTTACGGTCTTCAACCCTCTGATTTCGGCATCTTCGTTTAAAACTATACTAAGAGTAACTATCCAGCCAATATCACCTGATGTAAATGTCTGGATTTGATGACGTGATCAAATCCTGTTCGTCAGGGATGTAACGCAAAGGTTATACTCCCCCTCATGAAGCAACCTTCTCCGGGCATCCCTTCGAGCATCCTGATCACCGGTGCGTCCAGCGGCATCGGCGCGGCACTGGCGGAAGCCTATGCACGGCCTGACACAATACTGTTTCTTGGCGGACGTAACGAAGAGCGCCTTGGTCAGGTCGCTGAAAAGTGCCGCACACAAGGTGCAACGCTTTATACCAGGGCGATCGACGTCACAGATGAACAGGCGATGCGACAATGGGTGCTGGCCTGTGATGCCGAGTGTGCCCTTGACCTTGTCATCGCCAATGCGGGTATCTCTGGCGGCGTGGACAACGATGTAACAGCTCAGGATATCTTCGCCACCAACGCTACCGGCGTCCTCAATACCGTGCTGCCAGCCATTCCCCTCATGCAGACCCGCAAACGCGGGCAAATCGCCATCATGAGTTCACTGGCGGGCTTGCGCGGCTTGCCATCCGCCCCCGCCTACTCGGCCAGCAAGGTCGCCGTGCGCGCCTATGGCGAGGCACTCCGCCCGCAACTGGCGCTGGACGGGATCGGTGTCAGCGTCATCATGCCGGGTTTCGTTGAAAGCCGGATTACCGCCCGGAATCCCTTCCCCATGCCCCTGATCATGCCCGCCGAACGGGCCGCACGGATCATCAAGCGCGGACTGCAACGTGGCCGGGCGCGGATCGCCTTCCCGTTCGCCCTGTACGCCATGATGTGGATACTGGCGGCACTGCCAACAGTGATCGCCGATGTGCTGTTGACCCGACTGCCCCGGAAGGGATGATGCCAGTCGTTCCCCAGATCGTGTTTTCCGTTACGATCCACCGCATTCCGTCCCGCTTCAATCTTGTGTCAGGCGGTGGGCGGCTCAATTCTCGGCAAATCGAGATAGAAAGTCGATCCCGCGCCGACAGAGGATTCGAACGAAAGCTCTCCGTTCATATTTTCGGCCAGGGCCTTACTGATGGCGAGGCCCAGCCCCGTACCACCTTGATGGCGGGAATCCGACGCATCAATCTGTGTAAAACGGTCAAAGATATCCTGTTTATGTTCTTCAGCGATCCCCATGCCGAAATCCTTCACCGATGTTCGAATTTTATAATTTGTCGTTTCTATATAAATTTCAACCGTGCTGTTTTCCGGTGAAAATTTAGCTGCATTGGATATTAAATTGCGCAGAATTTGATTAAACCGGCCGACATCCACATGCGCCCATGCCGCTGTTATTGATTCGTCAAAAACAAAGTTGACGGAATACATCCGGGCAAATCCCTGACTGGCATCAAGAGTATTGCGCGTCAATTCAACAATATTTTGCGGTGTTGAATTTATGGTCATTTTCCCGGCAATGATTTTTTCGTAATCCAGGAAGTCATTGACCAGTTCGGTGAGCGTATCACAATTGCGCACGGCCATATTCAACAGGGACCGGCCATCATCGGAATTGTGTTCCACCACGCCTCCTCTTAACAAGCCCAGGGCGCCCTTTATCGACGTGAGAGGCGTCCTGAGTTCATGACTTATGGTGGCGAGAAACTCCGATTTTGCGCGATTGGCGATCTTTGCGGCATCCAGTGCTTTTAACAGTTCCTGTTCGGCCTCTATGCGCGCCGTGATATCAGAAGCCGTCCCCCGGTAACCTTCAAACTGGCCATCATGATTGAAAATCGGTTTGCCGTTGATTGAAACCCAAAGGGTGCTTCCATCATTCAACACCCGGGACTGGATAAAACCGCGAAATGCCCTGCCTGCCTTCAAGTCATTAACATGGGATTGCCAGAGTTTATCGTCGAAAGCTTCAGGTTTCAGGTCTAAACGGGATTTTCCTATAAAACTTGATGTGTCGTATTGCTCTCCGTCAACGGTCGCCGAGGACAGCACAGTGTAACATAAATTCTCATCAAGCTCCCAATACCAGTCAGATGCAGATTCGGCAAAGTCACGAAATCGAGATTCCGTTTCCTGAAGCTTTTCGTGCATTTCCAGAGTTTTATCCTGCTCCAGTAATTTGAGCTTTGCACTGGCCATGGCAGCGACGGTTGTCAAAATATCAAGGTGCTCTTGTGTGAAACGACATGGCTGCGGGTCCTCGGAATCAATAACCCCGAGAAGCCGTTCATCGGCCAGTAATGGAACACATATTTCAGATCGGGCGGCCACGATATCGGGAATATACCGGTCATTCTCCGCCAGATCGTCAATGATCAGCGGGGTGCGGGTTTGCGCGACATGGCCCGTAATTCCTTTCCCAAGCGGAATTTCCAATGGGTTTCGAATTTCATTCAATACAGGATTCTTGTTTTCACCAATTGCGGCCGATTGACGAAGGATGTTCTTTTCTTCATCAAACAGATAAACCACACAATCGGAAAACCCCAGCCGCGCAACAACTTCACGTGCAACGTACCAAACCAGTTCATGTTTTGACGG
>JAJFIE010000239.1 GCA_021775275.1 Rhodospirillales bacterium
CCTGATTGTGCCGGGCATAAGTTTTCAATGCACCCGACATGGCAGAATCCAGCACCAGCGGCGCGTTGGTGTTGCTGACCGTATACAGGCAGCAGTTGTTTTCGACGAACGCGTCCCCAAACAGGATTTTTGCCATGGCGATGGAATCGGCGGCACGTTCCGGGCCGATCAACGCACCAAAAAATGCCCGGTCGCTGTATTTGATGTGCGCGTAGAGCATATCCAGATGACGCTTGTTGGCAGGCAGATCGACAGGCTCACAGACAATGCCGCCGGAATGATGGAGGTGCGGGATGGTCTGGTGAATTTTGACCAGATCATGGAAGTCATTGAGGGTGCCATAGCGTCGCCCCCGGTCCAGATCATGAACAAACGGCGGCCCCCAGCCGGGCGCGAGCACGGTATTCGCGCCGCCCAGCCGGACGGAATTCTCAGGGTTTCGGGCATGCTGGGTGAACTCGGCGGGCGCTGTGGCCTGGACAATGGTGCGGCACATGCCCGGTTCAAACCGGACCCGCGTTCCTTGTACGTCCGCACCCGCATCCCGGAAAATATCCAGAATCTCGGGGTCGTCGACAAACTCCATCCCGGTTTCCATCAGGATGGCGTCGGCATTTTCCTCTATGAGGCACAAGCCTTCTTCATTCAGGATATCAAAGGTGCCAATTTTCCGCTGGATATAGGGAATCCGGGAAATGTCATCCTGACGTGGCGTTTCACGGCGCGCCTTCCGACCGCCGCTCCGGCGACGGGGTCCAGTGCCTGCTTTTGATGCCTTGGCAGTCATCGCTTGTTCTCCATCCGGGACTGTAGACACATGCGTTTCATCTTGCCAATGGCCTCGTTCATCCCGTCTACTTGGTTTTCCTGTTATGGGCGTGAGGGGTCGCGGCGTGGCGTGTTCGGATTTACCAACAGATGCACGTGTTGTGGTCATCGGCGGCGGCATCGTCGGGTGCAGTGTGGCCTATCATCTCGGCAAGTTGGGCTATGCGGATACGGTTCTGCTGGAACGTGACGTCCTGACGTCGGGGACGTCCTGGCATGCGGCGGGTATCGTCGGTCCTTTGCGGTCGAGCTACAATCTGACCCGGCTTTCCATGTACGCGGTGGAACTGTTTGAAGGGCTGGAAGAAGAAACCGGTCAGGCCACCGGGTATCGCCGCACGGGTGGATTGTGGCTGGCGCAAACGGAAGCCCGCATGGCGGAGCTTCACCGCACCGCCGCCAATGGTGAAATTGCCGGGCTGGAAGCCGGGATGATCAGTCCGGCAGAGGTCGCCCGCCACTGGCCGCAACTGAAGGTGGATGATCTGGCGGGCGCATTGTGGGTGCCAGCGGATGGCCAGACAAACCCGGTGGATACCACCATGGCCTATGCGAAAGGGGCGCGTCAGTCCGGTGTCAAAATCATCGAAAAAACACCCGTGGAGACGATCGAAACCCGTAATGGACGCGTCACCGGCGTGGTAACGGCAGACGGACGCATATCGTGTGAATACGTGGTGAACTGTTGCGGCATGTGGGCACGGCAGCTGGGCGAGAGCGTCGGTGTCAACGTGCCACTACAGGCGGCAGAGCATGTGTACTTTGTCACCGAAGCCATTGACGGGTTGCCGGACCCGTTGCCTGTGACCCGCGACCTGGATGCCGGGGTGTATTTCAAGGAAGACGCGGGCAAGCTGGTGGTTGGTGGTTTCGAGAAGGAAGCGCGACCGTGGTGCGTGGATGGCATTCCGATGGATGCGTCCTATACCATCCTGCCCGAAGACTGGGACCGCTATGCGGTCTTTCTTGAAGACGGCATTCATCGGTTGCCGGTATTGGAGACTGCCGGTATTCGCACCTTCATGAACGGACCGGAAAGTTTCACCCCCGATACGCGCCAGATCATGGGCGAAGCGCCAAACCTGAAAGGCTTCTTTGTCGCTGCTGGATTTAACTCTATCGGCGTGGTGTCGTCTGCCGGTGCGGGAAAGGTAATCGCCGAGTGGATTGACGGAGGTGAACCGCCCATGGATGTGTGGGAGGTGGACATCCAGCGCTTCGGGCCGGAACAGGGAACACGCGATTTTCTGGCGGCGCGGACTGTGGAAACCCTGGGCGATCTGCTCAATATTCACTGGCCCTACAAGCAATCAACCACAGCACGGAATATCAGGAAAACGCCGTTCCATAACCGTTTTGCGCAACTGGGCGCCTGTTTTGGCGCACCTGCCATGGCGTGGGAGAGGCCGTTGTGGTTCGCGCTCGGCGGCGAAAAACCGGAGATGCGCTACAGCTACGGTGTGCAATCGTGGTGGCTTAACGCCGAGACCGAAACATTGGCGACCCGGGATGCGGCAGCCTTGTATGAGCTGACGCCGTTTGCCAAGTTCGAGATCAGCGGGCCGGACGCGGAAGCGCAGTTGCAACGGTTGGTGGCCGCTGATCTGGCGGTGGCGGCAGGGCGGACGGTGTACGGACAAATGCTCAACCACCACGGTGGAATCGAGGCCGATATGACCGTCATGCGTCTCGCCGAGGACCGGTTCTTGCTGATCGGTGGCGCGCCGACCCGGATCAAGGACCATGCATGGCTGCGGCGGAATATGGCGGCGGATGCCCGCGTGAAGATATTGGACATAACCGGGGACTATGCGGTGTTGGGCCTGATGGGGCCGCATGCGCGATCAATCCTGTCACGGGTTAGTAGTGCAGATTTTTCAAACGAGGCCTTCCCGTTTTCAACGTTTCAGATGATTGATATCGGCGATGTGACTGTTCTTGCGAACCGGTTGAGTTTCGTCGGCGAACTGGGATGGGAACTTTATATTCCCAATGTGCATGCCCTGTCGGTCTATGACATCCTGAGCAAAGTCGGCGAAGAATACGGCTTGATGCCCGCAGGTCTTTTTTCTGTCGATTCGTGTCGTTTGGAGAAGGGATACAGGCATTGGGGGCATGATATGGGTCCTGAGGAAACGCCATTGGAGGTGGGGTTGGAATTCGCTGTTGCTTTTGACAAAGGCATGGACTTTATCGGACGCGAGGCTTTGTTGCGTCAGCGCGAGGAGGGGATCGACCGTCGGCTCGTGCTTTTCGGCATTTCTGATGGAGACGCGCCGCCCTTGATCCTGCACGACGAGCCGGTCTATCGGAATGGTGTGCGGGTCGGTCAGACGACTTCCGGCGCGCGCGCATTCCGTGTCGGAGGTTCGCTGGCCTTTGTCATGCTGCGTGGGCCACATGGGGCGCCGGGTGGGATATCATGGGACTGGATCGAAAGTGGATCATATGAAATGAAGGTAGCGGGGCAGATGTATGAGATGCAGCCCCTGCGTCGAGCGCCATATGATCCCGACGGCAAGCGTATGAAGAGTTAGAATGCGGACACAATTGACATGAAATCGCATGCACAGGTGGCCATTATCGGCGGTGGTATCTCGGGATGTTCGCTGCTCTATCACCTCACGCAACTGGGCTGGACCGATGTTGTCCTGATCGAAAAGAACGAACTGACGGCAGGGTCAACCTGGCACGCCGCCGGTCTTTGTACCCACTTCGCCTATAGCCCCACCATCATGAATTTGCGCGCCTACAGCGTGCGAACCTATAAGGAATTCGACGATGTGGATTTCCATAGCTGCGGAGCCATGCGGGTCACGGCCAGTGAAGATCGCATGGGTGAATTCCGTTATGTGCAGGATGTGGGCCGAATCGCGGGATATGATTT
>JAJFIE010000240.1 GCA_021775275.1 Rhodospirillales bacterium
TCACCGCCGATATCCAGTGTGCGGATGGTTACCGGTCCGTTGGCGGCGGAAATGACCTCGCGGAACTGTTCATACTGCTCGTCTTCGCCCGGGATATCGTCGCGGTTCATGAACATGAATTCAGACCTGAGCAACCCGACCCCCGCCGCGCCAGCTTCATGCACCATGGTCATTTCAATGGGAAGCTCGACATTTGCCTGTAGCGTCATGTTGATGCCGTCGCGGGTGACGGCGGGCAGGTCGCGGGTCAGCGCCAGACGGTCGGCCTGACGCCGGTATTCCTTTTGCTGCCGCGCCGCGGTTTCAAGCGTGGCTTTTACAGGGTTGAGGACGACACGCCCCACGGTGCCGTCAATCAACACCGTGTCGCCGTGTTTCACCGTGTGCAGCAGCTCGGGCACACCCAGGACTGTCGGGATGCCAAGGGCGCGGGCCATGATCGCCGTGTGGCTTTCCGCACCGCCCAGTGCGGCGGCGGCTCCCTTGACGCGTTCCGGGTTCAGTTGCGCCGTATCCGCCGGGGTCAGTTCATCGGCGATGACAATACTGCCGGGCGGCACGGCGGCAAAGGGTTTTACCGGCGTTTGCGTCAGGTTGAGAATGAGGCGTCGCCCGACCTCGCGGATATCGTCAATGCGTGACGAGATATAGGCGTCATCCATGGCGGCGAAGGCGTCGGCGATGCCCGCGATTTCTGCCTGCACGGCGGCTTCGGCATTCATCAACTCATCGCTGATGCGTTGTTCCGCACCCCTGATCAGACGTGAGTCCTTGAGCATCTGCTCATAGGCGTCGACCAGAAAACTAAGCTCGTCCGCCGCCGTGGGGGGCATATTCCGGGCCTTGGTGCGCAGCCGTCCCATCTGGCGACGGGCGCGCTCCACGGCCTTTTCGAGCCGTGCGCATTCATCCGCGACGCCATCCGGTTCGATCGTGTGATCCGGAACATCAATGGCGCCGTGTTCGCGCACGTATGCCGGTCCGACGGCAACTCCCGGTGATACGCCAAGGCCGCGAAAAGACTGCTCTTTCGTGTGGGGTGATTTTGTCACCGGTTAATCTTCCTCGTCGAAACCCGCTTCAACCAGCGCCTTCAGGGCCGCCAGGGCGGTGTCGGCTTCCCGGCCATCGGCGGCAATATGAATATCGGTGCCGGGTGAGGCCGCCAACATCATCAGGCCCATGATTGAATGGCCCGATACGGTCTGGCCGTTCCGCGTCACCCCGACGGCGGCATCGAAGCCGATCGCCATCTTCACGAACTTGGCGGCGGCGCGGGCGTGCAGGCCGCGGCTGTTGACAATGGTAACAGTGCAGTGCGGCGCACCGGAAGAGATGGCGGAAATGCCGGGGTCCCCGCTCACGAACCGCCCTCTTTCAACAACTGTGATGCAATGTTGATGTATTTGCGTCCGGCGTCCTGCGCCTGCTCGGCGGCGCTTTGCAGAGAACCCGTCGCCCGGACGCTGGCCAGCTTGATCAGCATGGGCAGGTTGACCCCGGCGATGACTTCCACGTTGGCCTTTTCCATGACCGAGATGGCCAGATTGGACGGTGTGCCGCCGAACATGTCGGTGAGCAGAATAACCCCGCTGCCGGTGTCGGCCTTCTCGATGCTTTCCAGGATATCCACCCGGCGGCGTTCCATATCGTCGTCAGGTCCGATGCAGACGGCATTCACGTCTTCCTGCGGCCCGACCACGTGTTCCAGAGCGCCGATCAGTTCCGCCGCCAGGCGGCCATGGGTAACCAGTACCAAACCGATCATGTTGTTTTGTCCTTCTTTTTTGGGCTGTTTTGGACGCTCATCATGCGTCCACACAATCTCAGAGGATTTCAGACCATTTTTCAGTCTTTTCCAAGCCCTCGTTCTATATTCCCTCTACATCCCTGTGTAGAGTATGCACCGTTTCTCCTTGTTCCCGGAGCCATTGCGCCAATTGCTCGGTGACGAATACCGAGCGGTGACGCCCGCCTGTGCACCCGATTGCGATGGTCAGGTAGCTCTTCCCCTCGTCCGCATAGCGCGGCAGCAGCGGGCCGATCAGGGATTTCAGATTGGTGAGGAACGCAGTAAAATCCGGATCGGTTTCAATAAAGGCGCCCACCGCCGCATCCCGGCCCGACAGAGGCTGCAAATCGGCTTCATAGTGCGGGTTTTTCAGGAATCGCACATCAAACACCAAATCCGCCTCGCGCGGCACACCGCGGGCATATGAAAACGAGGTCACGAACAACGCCAGCCCCACATCATGGGCGTCGCTGAACTGGGTATCCATGAGCTGGCGAAACTCCGCCATACTCCGCTCCGTCGTATCAACCACCATGTTGGCGGCCTTTTTCAGGGGGCGGATCAGGTCCCGTTCCTGCTCAATGCCATCCATTACCTTGCGATCATGGGCCAGGGGATGACGCCGCCGGGTTGTCTTGAAGCGGTTTTCCAGCTCATTGTCGCCGCACTCGAGAAACAGCAGGGTCACGTCCAGACCGGGCGCACGCCTCAACCGGTCAATTTCACGGGTCAGGCGCCCGGCGCTGAAACCCCGTGTGCGCACATCAATGCCAATCGCCACCGGCCCACCGTCGTCACCCGGCAATACCAGATTGGCCAGCAGCGACACCGGCAGATTGTCCACCGCTTCGAAGCCGTAGTCCTCGAAAACTTTCAGCGCAGTGGACTTGCCCGCCCCGGACATGCCGGTAACGAAAATGACTTTGCGGGCTTTTTTGGCATCGTTGGTCATCATGTAACGGTTTCCAGATCACCCACGGCACAGCGCAACGCCACGCGGACTTTATTTGCTGCCGAGGCCTCAAAGGGGGCTAGCTGAATACAGGGTATAGCAGGTCCCCAGTCCGTGCACGACGCCGGTTCGGGCAGGCGTTCAATGGCGTCAGCCGGTGACATATCCACAACCAGCGCCACTGGGATGGCCGCGACAAACCCAAACCGGTAAATGCCAAGCCCCCGGACTTCCAGCAATCCGGCGATTTCGTCGGGCGGCGAGGCAATGACCATATCACCGCGCGTCACCAGATCACATCTGTCATCGGCGACAAGATCAGCGCCATCATCAATCAGGCGCAGCGCCAGATCGGATTTTCCGCTGCCGGACGGGCCGCAGAAAACGATGCCGTTCCCGTCAATGCTGACAACTGTGGCATGAATTTGCACGGGCGTTTCCAGAGATCATTACCGGAGATCATTAACGTGTAATATTGACTGGGGCGGCAGGGTGGCGCTCTCACGCCAGCTAGTCAACTGGGAACAGGCTCAGGGGCCCATTTTGGCGCCCATGGATTATCAGTCCATGGGAAGGGTGACGATGAAACGTGCGCCGATGATAGCGCCGCCCGGGCCATAGCGGTTCTCGGCCACAAGGGTGCCGTGATGCGCATCGATAATCTGTTGCGAGATACTCAGCCCCAAACCCGAATGGGTGCCGAATTTCTCGCCCTCCGGGCGTTCGGAATAGAATCGCTCAAAGATCGCCTGCTCCTTGCCGGATGGAATGCCGGGGCCTTCGTCGCTCAATGTGACAACGATGTATTTCGAGTGTTTGTCAGGCGTCAGGCGCCGGATGGCAATGGAAATGGCGCCCCCCGGGGGGCTAAAACTGATGGCGTTCCCCATGAGGTTTCTGAAAACCTGCACCAGCCTGTCTTCCATGCCGGGCACAGTGAGGGAGCCTTCCGCAGCGGTTTCCAGCACAATGCGCGCCGCGCCGGGCTTGGCTGTTGACGTATGGACATCGACCAGTGTTTCCAGCATGCGCCCAATGTCGACGCTGGAAAGTTCCGTGCGCGATAGTTCGGCGTCCAGTCGCGAGGCATTGGAAATATCCGTAATCAACCGGTCAAGGCGCTCCACATCTTCCTGAATGATGGAAAGAAGTTTGCGTTGCTGATCCGGCTCCTTGACCCTGGCGGCTGTTTCCACGGCGCTTTTCAGGGAGGTCAACGGGTTCTTGATTTCATGGCTGACATCGGCGGCGAACATCTCGATGGCGTCCATCCGCCGCCACAGGGCATCGGTCATGTCCCGCAGGGTACAGGCCAGATCACCGATCTCGTCGGCCCGGTTGTCCATGGCGGGCAACTGGTCCTGACGGTTGAGCGAGCGCCCGACCCGGTCGGCCGCCATGGCGAGACGGCGAAGCGGTCGGGCGATGGTCCCCGCCAGATAGATGGAGAGCAGGATGGTGACGCCCAGCGATACCAGAAATATTTTCAGAATGTCGAGCCGAACCTCCAGCATGGCGTCATCAATTTTATAGGATGCTTCGGAAAGCAGCAGCGCGCCAAGGACCTGCTTGTAGCGCTGCACCGGCACGGCAACCGTCAGAATCAGGTGGTCAAGGTCAAGGGAACGCACGGCATAAACAGTATCGCCGTCAAAGGCTTCCATGACTTCCGGATAATGCCGGGCGTGTTGGCGCGGGCGCTCCACATACAGGGGCGGCGGGCGCTGTCCGGGCAACCAGCGGACAAGACGGTCAAAAACATCAAAAACTTCGCGAAGAACGTCATAGTCGGATTCCGGTGGCGGCAGGATTTCCACTTCGACTTCCCGGCCGGCTTTCAGCAGTTTCCGGCTGTCGGCGACCAGCGCGCCGTCGATGCGAAACAACCGTGCGCGCAAATCCGTGCTTTCCACCATGCGCAGCACAATCCTGTTTGCGGTGTCACGGATCAGTTCCTGGCCAAACGGGGTATCGCCACCCACGGCACCTTCACCCAGCGCTGCGGCGAACATCTCGGCCTGGGTGCGCAGATTTTCCAGTTCGGAATCCACCAGTTTTTCCCGGTAGTCACCCAGATACAACAAACCGGCCACAAGGATTCCCAGGGCCAGGACATTCACGGCCAGGATGCGGCGGGTGATTGGGGAAAATCCGCTGGCGGCGCGACAGCGTGGCTGTTCGCGTCCGGAATCGCGTGACGAATCAGGCCGGGAGGACTTTCTTTTCTGTTTGGCGGCCTGTTTCGGCGCGCCCGGATTTTTTGTGTCGTCTGGTGCCATGACGCCCAATAATCACCATTTGGCAACACCGCCAGCCTGTCAACATCGTGTGGCGGTGTTGCCCTATGCAGTACGGTATCGATAGCCTACGCCATAAAGTGTTTCAATTTCCGAAAAATCCGTATCGGCTTCCTTGAATTTTCGGCGCAGACGCTTGATATGGCTGTCGATGGTCCGGTCGTCCACATAGATATGCTCGCCATAGGCCGCGTCAATCAACTGATCACGATTTTTAACATGCCCCGGTCGGCGGG
>JAJFIE010000025.1 GCA_021775275.1 Rhodospirillales bacterium
CCATGCCTTGCAGGATATGGTCACGCGCCAGCGGACATTCGGAAACGATGTGGTGGTCACCTGTTTTCGCCGCCTGCTGCGCGACGGGCTTCCCCACTTTGAGTCCGGTCTCGAAATTATCTTTCATGATCCCCCATGATCCGCCGTGCCCGGAACACCGTTCGATCACGTTGATCTGTGTATCAGGGATAAGGCGCAGCATTTCCGCAGCTTTCTGGCCCATGTTCTGGGCGCGGGCATGGCAGGCAATATGCACGGTAACGCCGCCGTCCAGCGGGCCCAGGCCATCGGCCAGACCTTCGTTCTTTGCGATATCGACCATGTATTCGCTGATGTCGCTGGTCGCGGCGGAGAGCGCCCGAACATCGTCGTTTTCCGGCAGGATCAACGGCCATTCGAACTTCAGCATCAAAGAGCACGATGGCACCAGTGAAATAACCCGGTAGCCTTTTTCAATCCACGGCTTGTAGGCTGCCGCCACTGTTCTGGCCTGCTCCGCGACACGGGCCAAATCGCCATGCTCCAGTTGGGGCATGCCACAACACCCGGGATGGATAGCCTCTGCGTCGATACCATTGCGGGCCAGGACGCGTCGGGCCGCCATGCCGATGGCGGGGGCGTTATAGTTGGAAAAACATGTCGCGTAGATAACCGCCTTGCGGCCATGCGCGGGGGCATCGGCATTGATGGCGACAGGCGCATCTTTCGCCTGATCTACCAGGGACTGATTTGCGTATTCGGGCAGATGGGCATCGCGGTGAACACCTGCAACCGTTTCCAGCAGCGGACGGGTCAGATGATTGCCGCATTTGCTGGCCCAGTTTGTCAAACCTGACAGGGAGCATCCGAGCTTGCCGTTGCGATCGGTTTCGGTGAGTTGCCTGTCAAAGAACCCGATGCCGTTCTTTTTTGTCTCAATAGCGCGGGCGCGCAACATCAGGTGCGGGAAGTCGAGATCAAACTCATGCGGTGGCACATACGGGCATTTGGTCATGAAGCACATGTCACACATGGTGCAGGCGTCGATGACGGGCTTGAAATCAGTGCTCTTCACCGAATCGAGTTCGCCGGATTCAGAATCGTCGATCAGGTCGAATAAAAGAGGGAAGCTGTCACACAGGTTAAAACAGCGCCGACATCCATGGCAGATATCAAAAACCCGCCGCAGTTCAGCATCGAGTTTATCCGCATCGTAAAAATCGGCGTCGTTCCAGGGGATAGGATGACGCGTCGGGGCCCCTAAACTGCCTTCCTTGGACATGGTGTTTCTTCTTCTTTGTGCAAGCCGTGAAAGCAGAAAAGGGGAGCAAGCCGTGCCCCCCTTCCGCGAAAAAGTGACACCGGGTTTCAGGAATCCAGGCTGTCGAGAGCTTTCTGGAAACGGCCCGCATGAGACTTCTCAGCCTTCGCGAGGGTTTCGAACCAATCAGCGATTTCGTCAAAGCCTTCATCGCGCGCCGTTTTGGCCATGCCCGGGTACATGTCGGTGTATTCATGGGTTTCGCCGGCAACCGACGCCTTCAGGTTTTCAGACGTGCCGCCAATGGGCAGGCCCGTGGCCGGATCGCCGGTCTCCTCAAGGAACTCGAGATGGCCATGGGCGTGGCCGGTTTCACCTTCGGCGGTGGAACGGAACACGGCGGCAACATCATTGTAGCCTTCGATATCGGCCTTTTGCGCGAAATACAAATAGCGCCGGTTTGCCTGTGATTCACCGGCAAAGGCTGCTTTCAGGTTATCTTCGGTCTTGCTGTCTTTGAGACTCATGGAACTCTCCCTGTGGTCAATCTGGTTGCGGGTCTTGGTGTGGATCAGTTTCGTTGTGGCCGTCAGATTATCGTTTCGTGTGGGCTCTACAGACGCCGTCGCCGGGATTATCCCCGATCCAGGTCAGCCTGAAATTCTGATAAACAGACTATGGCGCGACAAAATCGCCTCGTCAATATAAATTAGAATTAATATAAAAAATCTTCCAATTAATTCAATTTGATGAATTTATGTTGGAGAAACCCGAACAATAACATCGACCCGTTCGATTTCCATTCCGCTTGGTGCGGCGGGAAGGCGTTCCATCACCACATCATCACCGGCTATGTCTTCCAGATGACCGGAATCCGTATGGTAGAAGTGGTGGTGCTGGGTGGTGTTGGTATCGAAATAGGACCGATCGCCATTCACAACGATTTCACGCAACAGTCCGGCTGTGGTAAACTGGTTCAGGGTATTATAGACCGTGGCCAGGGATACGCTGATGCCGTGGTTCAGAGACTCACCGTGGAGAATTTCTGCCGTGACGTGGCGATTCCCGTTGTCGAATAACAGCTTGGCAAGGGCGAGGCGCTGACGTGTCGGGCGCAACCCGGCGTGCCGAATGCGTTCGATGATTTGGCTATAGGGACGTGACGCGGTCATATTTTGTCCTTACGATTTTGGCTAGTTTATAATGCTTTTAAAGTATACGGGTTTCAATACCATAAAGCCACTATTTATGTAAGGGGTATTTGTAAGAAAAAATCGCCGCTATTCCCGAGAGCCCTATTCCTGAGACTCCGGGGCGGGGATACCGATAATATTGTAGCCGCTGTCCACATGATGGACTTCGCCGGTGACGCCATTGGATAAATCACTGAGCAGGTAAAGCGCCGAGCCGCCAAGGTCTTCCAGATCCGCATTGCGCTTCAGCGGCGCATGATCATGACTCCACCGGTAAATATAGCGTGCGCCCGCAACGGCGCTTCCCGCCAGTGTCCTGACGGGGCCAGCGGAAATCGCGTTGACGCGAATGCCCTGTCCGCCCAAATCTGATGCCAGATAGCGAACGCTCGCCTCAAGGGCCGCCTTGGCGACGCCCATGACATTGTAGTTAGGCACGACCCGTTCGGCGCCCGAGAATGACAGGGTCAACAGGCTGCCGCCTTCCGGCATCACGGATGCTGCTGCACGGGCCATGGCCGTGAAGGAATAACACGACACATCCATGGTGCGCCGGAAGTTGTCGCGGCTGGTTTCCACATAGCGCCCGTTCAGCTCTTCCTTGTCGGAATAGGCAATGGCGTGAACCACGAAATCCACCGTGGACCATACATCGGCAATTGCTTCAAAGGAGTCATTGATCGACGCATCCTGCTCCACATCGCACGGGAACAACAAATCAGAGCCAACCGATTCAGCCAGTGGTCGAACCCGCTTTTCCAGGGCGTCGCCCTGATAGGTAAAGGCCAGATCCGCACCTTGCGCCGCCAGCTTGCGGGCGATGCCCCAGGCGATGGAGTGATCGTTCGCAACGCCCATAATCACGCCGCGTTTTCCCGCCATCAGGCCCGCGCCGCTGGCAGCTGATTGATCCCTCGTTTTCATTCTCTCTTTTCCTGACACGATTCGTCGTCCGTATCTGATTCTGGTCTGATTAAACCGATTTATCCGTTTTCATAGCGTGTGAACGCCAGCGTTGCGTTTGTGCCACCGAACCCGAAACTGTTCGACAAAACACAATTCAAATTCGCATCATCCTGCCGCTCCAGAGCGACGGGCAAGTCCTTTGCGTCCTCGTCCAATTCTTCGATATTGGCAGAGGCCGTGATGAAATTTTCCTTCATCATGATGAGACTATAGATTGATTCCTGCGCCCCGGCGGCGCCCAGCGAGTGTCCCGTCAACGATTTGGTTGAGCTGAACGTCGGCACCCGGTTGCGATCCTTGAATGCTTCGCGAATGGCTTCCAGCTCCCGCGTGTCGCCGACGGGCGTCGAGGTGCCATGGGTGTTAATATAATCAACCGGATGGTCCAGATCGTTCATGGCCATCTTCATACAGCGCACGGCGCCTTCACCGGACGGCTGCACCATATCAAAGCCATCGGACGTCGCGCCATATCCGGTGATTTCGGCATAAATCTTCGCCCCGCGCGCCCTGGCATGTTCCAGTTCTTCAACAACCAGCACGCCAGCGCCGCCGGCGATGACAAATCCATCGCGATTGGCGTCATAGGCTCTGGATGCTTTTTCCGGTGTATCATTGTATCCACTGCTCATGGCTGGCATGGCGTCAAACAGGACACTCAACGTCCAGTCAAGTTCCTCGCCGCCACCAGCAAAAACGACATCCTGCTTGCCCAACTGGATCATTTCCACTGCATTGCCGATGCAGTGGGCGCTCGTCGCACAGGCGGAACTGATGGAATAACTGACGCCTTTGATCTTGAAGGCCGTCGACAATGTTGCCGAGTTCGTCGATGACATGGTTCTGGGAACCATGAACGGTCCAACTTTTTTCGGACTTTTCTCACGAGCCGTGTCCGCTGCCTGAACCAGATTTTTCGTTGACGGGCCGCCGGACCCCATGATCAGGCCGGAGCGTTCGTTGGAAATGTCCTGTTCTTCCAGCCCGGAATCAGCGATTGCCTCTTCCATGGCGACAAAATTATAGGCGGCACCATCGCCCATGAACCGACGCCAGCGACGGTCGATCAATTCTTCCAGATCGATATTCGGCTTGCCCCAGACCTGGCTGCGAAATCCGTGATCCCGGAAATCCTCACTGAAGGTAATACCGGAGCGGCCTTCGCGCAGAGAGTCCGTTACCTCGGCAACATTATTGCCGATGCATGAAACAACTCCCATTCCGGTTACGACGGCGCGCCTCATAGCATCATCAACCTTCCGTCACGCTTTCTGGTACTACGGTAACCTTTAAATCCTTGGCTTCATAGGCCAATTCGCCATCCACCCGCATTTCGCCATTGGCAATGCCCAGGGTTATCTGGCGGCTCATCACCCGGTGAACGTCAACCTGGTAGGTAACAAGCTTGCTGTCGGGCTGTACCTGAGCGGAAAACTTTACCTGACCAACGCCGAGGGCGCGACCACGACCCGGTGCCCCGGTCCAGCCCAGATAGAAACCCAGAAGCTGCCACAGGGCATCAACCCCCAGGCATCCTGGCATCACCGGATCACCCTGGAAATGGCAATCGAAAAACCAGAGGTCCGGCCTGATATCAAACTCGGCCTGAATAATGCCCTTGCCGTACGCGCCACCATCAGCATTGATGGTAACAATACGGTCAAACATCAACATCGGCGGCGATGGCAATTGCGCGTTGCCCGGTCCGAAAAGCTCGCCCCGGCCGCAGGTCAGAAGATCTTCATGGCTATATTGATTTTTCTGCGCCAAGGAAACTATTTCCTCCTACCGGGCCCATCCGGGCAATCATTGTCGTTCCATGTTGGATTTATACATGGCTCTCTGCGATGGAGCCACATCCAAATCGTCCCTGCCGACGGTTCCGTTACAGGCCGTCGGCAGGGAAATGGGCTGACCTAGCTGGCCTCAGATGCGGCCTCTTCCTTCTTGCCGGAGATTTCTTCTCCGGTTTCCTGATCCACGACTTTCATGGAAAGCTTCACCTTGCCGCGATCATCGATGCCGACAAGTTTCACTTTGACCTCATCACCAACGTTGACCACATCGGTGACCTTGTTGACGCGGTGGTCCTTCATCTCGGAGATATGAACCAACCCGTCACGGGTTCCCATGAAATTGACGAAAGCGCCAAAATCAACAGTCTTCACAACCTTACCGTTGTAAATCGTGCCGACTTCCGGCTCCGCCGTGATGCCCTTGATCCACTCAACGGCAGCAGCCGCAGCCTGTTCATCAACGGCAGCAACCTTGACCGTACCATCATCTTCGATGTCGATCTTGGCGCCCGTGGTTTCACAGATTTCGCGGATCATCTTGCCACCCGGGCCGATGACTTCGCGAATCTTGTCCTTATTGATCACAAGCGTCGTAATGCGTGGCGCATTATCGCTCACGCCGTCACGGGCCTGTGTCAACGCCGCGGACATCTCACCCAGAATGTGCAGCCGGCCATCACAGGCCTGCTTGAGGGCAATCTGCATGATTTCCTCGGTGATCGAGGTAATCTTGATATCCATCTGCAAAGACGTAATGCCATCCTTGGTTCCGGCGACCTTGAAGTCCATGTCACCCAGATGATCTTCATCACCCAGGATGTCTGACAGAACGGCAAACTCGTCGCCGTCCTTGATCAGGCCCATGGCGATACCGGCGACCGGGCTCTTCAGGGGCACACCGGCGTCCATCAGCGACAACGACGCACCGCAAACACTGGCCATGGACGACGAGCCGTTGGATTCCGTAATTTCGGAAACAACACGAATCGTGTACGGGAAATCGTCCTTGGCAGGCAACAGCGGGTGAACCGCTCGCCATGCCAGTTTCCCGTGTCCCACTTCCCGGCGGCCGGTGAAACCAAAAC
>JAJFIE010000241.1 GCA_021775275.1 Rhodospirillales bacterium
ACACCCCGCGCCACGCCGCCACGGCCCCCCAGCACCAGGCCTCCGGTGTCGCACCTCGGCCCGTCGGGGGTGTTGCGCCCCATGCCCGATGCGCTGGCATCGCGCGGCGGGTCGCGCCAGCCCGAACAAGCCGATCTGCCACATCAGAGTGATTCATATAAGGCCGGAAGTGCTCTAACTCAGCGCAATCCGGATATGAAAATCGGACGGGGACCTCAAATCTGGGGTCCCCGTTTTCTATCCTACAGCAACGTTAGCGCAGCCACGTCTGCAACCGGCTTGCCGCCTCAGCCATGTCGGCGGTCGATCCAGCAAAAGAGAATCGCACAAACCGGTGGCCCCGTGATGGATCGAAATCTGTCCCCGGCGTCGCCGCCACACCAATTTCCGCCAACATGCGTCGACAAAATTCAGGGCTGTCATTGGTCAGGGCGCTGACATCCGCGTAAATGTAAAATGCCCCATCAGCCGAGGCCAGTTTATCGAACCCGGCCTTTGGCAGTTCTTTCAGCAACAGGGATCTGTTGGCCGCATAACGACGCAGGTTTTCCTGCAATTCATCATCACAGTCGAATGCGGCGACGGCCGCATGCTGCGATAGTGTCGGTGGCGAGATGAACAGATTCTGTGCCAGACATTCAACGGCGCGGATAAGATCGTCGGGCACAATCATCCACCCAAGACGCCAACCTGTCATAGAAAAATACTTTGAAAAACTATTGATAATAACGGCGTTTTCCGTGAATGACCGACATGTTTCGGCCTTCGATTCATAGGTAATACCATGGTAAATTTCATCAGAAATCAGACGGATGCCCCTGTCATCACAATAGCCGCACAAGGCCTTTAGATCATTTGCGTTGATCATGGTGCCCGCCGGGTTCGAGGGACTGGCGATAATCAATCCATCCACGTCGCCGCCGCATTGGTCAATCATGGCGGGCGTCGGTTGGAAATTGGTTTCCGGTCCCGCCAGTAAATCCACCACGTCAATTCCCACGGCCTGAAGGATGTTGCGGTAAGCCGGATATCCCGGACTGGCCAGCGCCACCCTGTCGCCGACCTCGAACGCCGAAAGAAACGAAAGCAGGAACCCACACGATGATCCCGTGGTGACCATGATGCGATCAGGGTTCAGATCCAGTTCGTGTTGTTCGAAATACTGGCGCGCAATTCGTTCACGTAACTCTGGAATCCCCAACGCAACCGTGTACCCTATACGGTCCTGGTCCAGCGCTGCCCTGGCGGCCGAAATGACGCCCCCGGGGGCGCCGGTATCCGGCTGCCCCACCTCCAGATGCAGGATGTGATCGCCGGCAGCTTCCCTTTCAGCCGCCGCCTGCATGACATCCATAACGATAAACGGTGGAACGGTTCCGCGCTGGGCGACTTTCAGCACCATGATTTATTCCTGAATTTGACCGGACACCGGCCTTCCTAAATTTGACCGGACATCAACGCCAACCCGAATCCACGCGGATCAGTGCTGATTTCGCACGAATCGGGGGCGGCTGGCAGGCCCTTGAAGCACGACATGGCGTTGACACGCCCGATGGCGGGCGCCCCTGCCAACTGGTGGCCCCGCGCCGTCAATCCGTTGACCACATCCGGAGACAGACCAGTTTCGTAGTAGGTGGTGTCCGGCTCCCCCCCATGATGCACTCTTTTTGCCGCCATGGCGCTTGCCATGGGGCGTTCGGCCAGAACCGACTGCGCCGCGACATTCATCAATGCAGTCGGCGCGGCAACACCCCCGCTCGCGGCGCCTGCCCAGTACAGGTTCCTGGTCGGTGGATTGGCGATAATCATTGGGCCAAGCGAGGTGGCGCCCCGCCCCCCTTTACCGGGCACCGTCGCCAGCACCACCCCGGTACCGGGGGCGATCCGACCGGTGCCGAACAGATTATTCATGGTCAATGCACAGGTGACAGCGTTACCAGCCTGATCCACAACGACAAAGCTTGTGCCGGAGGGATTTTCTGATCGACGCGCCGGCTTCTGGTCGAGTTCCAGGACCCTTGTATGACGGTCAGGTTTATAGCTCTCCATATCCTGTAACAATCTGGTCGGATCAGATAATTCCGACATTGACCACCGGGATTCCCCGTTTTCCAGCATCCAGCGTGCTCTGTCCGCATATCCGCGCATGGCCGTTTCCGCCAGCAAATGTGACTGCTCGCCCTCGTCCGCATCAGCATAACGGTTATCTTCAACCAGCATTTGCCACATTGACGCTGCAACCCCGCCTGCCGCAGCGGGCGGTGGCGCGAAATGCGCTACATTATTACCAACCTGTACTTTAATGGTGTCCCGCCAGACCGGTTGATAGGTACGAAGATCATCCAGACTTAACGATCCGCCAGCACGAACCACCGCATCCACAAATTGCCGCGCGCCCTGACCGACATAAAATTCACCCGGGCCGTTGGATCCCATACGCCCCAGAATGACTGAAAGATCAATCTGGTGGAGGAACTCCCCTTCCCCGACCAATTCACCTGTTTCAGGTGAAGAGAAAATGGACGAGATCGCTGGATCGACTTTAAGGGCCTCGCTGGCGACGGAAAGATCACGTGCCAGGGCGCGGGACACCTGAGTGCCAAACCGCGCGAAATTTGCCGCTGGCGTAATCAACTGTTGCCACCTGAGCACCCCGTATCGGGCATGCAGGGCAAAAAACCCACGAGGGTTCCCTGGAATGGCGCTCGGGCGATTGGCGTTCGCGGGAATGGACGCCGGTGCGCGCGCCAGAAAATCAAGTGCGCTGGCCTCACCTTTCTCCCGATCATAGACAACGCATATACCACCACCGCCAATACTGGCCGCAGAGGGCATGGTCACCGCCAGGGTGAAATACACCGCCACAGCGGCATCGGCAGCCGTTCCACCCGCCGCAAGAATATCCCGTCCGATCAACGCGGCGCGCGGCTCATCAACCGCAACGCCACCGATGAAACCCTCCACGAATCCAACAGTGCCGCGTTCTTCATCGCCATCATTCGCACATGCAGCCAACGTAATCGCCGCTATCATCACCACCGTGAATTGACGTAGCACATGACGCCGACTACCTTTCAAGCAGGCTCGAAAAGGACTGAATTTCTTGATTAGATTCATTATTGCACCACTTGTGACCTTAAATTTCTTGTTCGTTGCATTGATGCTCGTCGCGTCAACACCTGCGGAATCGGCGCCCAAGCGCATAATGGTGCGCGACGCCGAAATTGAAACTAGCATCCGGGAATACGCAACGCCACTATTCGAAGCAGCCGGACTAAACCCGGCTTCCGTCAATATTTACCTCATTCACGACCCGCAGTTAAATGCATTCGTAGCCGGGGGACAAAATATCTTTCTCCACACAGGCCTGTTGATGCAGGCTGATGATGTCGGTGAAGTCATGGGCGTTATCGCGCACGAGACCGCCCATATCGCAGGCGGGCATTTGGCACGTGGACAGGATGCTATCGCTTCTGCCCGTAACGCCGGGATCGTTGCTTCGGTTCTTGGTGTCGGCATTGGCATTCTGACGGGCCGGGGTGATGTCGCCGCTGCCGCGTCGTCCGGCGCTGATACTATTACCACCCGTAGTTTTCTGAACTTCAGCCGGGGACAGGAAGCCGCCGCCGACCATGCGGCGCTCCGGTATCTGGAATCAACTGGCCAGTCCGCGAAGGGACTGTATAAATTCCTCACCGCCCTGGAAGATCAGTCGTTGGTGAGTTCAGCACGGCAAGATCCATATCTGAGCACACACCCCCTGAGCCGCGACCGCCTGATCACGATCCAGCAGAAATTGAACACATCGCCCTATACCAATGCGCCTGTGCCAATGGAGTGGCAAATTGCCCACAAACGCACCCAGGCGAAAATTTATGCCTATTCCAATCCATTGACGTATGTCCTTCGCAAGTATCCTGAATCAGATCAAAGCATTTGGGCGCGATATGCCCGGGCATTTGCCTACTACAGGAAACCTGACCTGACCAAAGCATTAAGCTTGATTGATGGGCTTTTGGACGAGTACCCGAATGATCCCTATTTCCATGAATTAAAGGCTCAA
>JAJFIE010000242.1 GCA_021775275.1 Rhodospirillales bacterium
GTCTTCATATAATCCCCGGGTAATCCCCGAATAAACCCCAGGCTTTACCTGATCGAATGGGCCTTCAATGGGCGAACTGTCGTGGATGGCTAGGCGTCAGGCGACCGCGACTTTCCGGCCGTCCTTGGTGACGCGTACATATGCGCGGCGGCAGTGATCCGCGCAATAGGGTTTATCCGCCACGGCCTGTTTGCCACAAAAACGGAATTCATCAGTGCCCGGTTCCCCGTCCGGCCAGCAGCACATATCGGCGGTAAGCTTGTCCAGCTTGATCACCTCGCCCATGGGTTTTTCTTCCCGCGCCGCGACCTTGCGGATTGGCGACTGTCTTTTTGGCAATCCCAGGCGATGGACCTTGCCGACCACGGCATTTTTCGTTATGCCCAGTCGAAGGCCCATTTGGCTGGTGGTCAGGCCCTCATTCCATAGCGCGATCAGCGCGGCGATACGTTCCGGGGTCCATTCATGGGCCGGTGTCTGGGCCGGTATCTGGGACGGTGTCGAAGTGGTCATTGTTTGATCGGTCATGGTGAGTTGTCAGAAGTGTGCCGACTGTGCTGATTAGGCCCCTCGGTACGGTTCCGCCTCCTTCTAGTTGTTTATTATATGAAAACCACAATATATTGCATGTCATACTCCATTTCGTAGATATGGGCAATTCAGATAGCTATATTTTGTTGTGGATAAGACAATAAAAGGCCCAAAATCTGCCAATTCGGAACAGATTGTTATCTCGCACCTGCAAAATAAAGGTGTCGAATCAATGCCGCAGCGCGGTATACTCCGCCCCTTCCCTTTGGAAATTTATGCAAGAGTCCCGGGGGTTTCGGGGCGTATTGAGATGCGGAGTGGGCCGGGATGAGCACGGATACGGATGGTCAGAAAAAAACATCGACCATGGGCGAATGGCGGGATGCCGCGACCAGGGAATACAAAGGAATTGCTCCGGAAGATCATACCTGGGTGACGCCGGAAGGCATCGCCGTCAAACCGCTTTATACAGCAGTTGATCTGGAAGACCTGACACACCTGGGCACTTTGCCCGGATTCGAACCTTACGTTCGTGGCCCGCGTGCGACCATGTACACGGGACGTCCGTGGACCATCCGTCAGTACGCCGGGTTTTCCACGGCGGAAGATTCCAACAAGTTCTATCGCGACAACCTTGCTGCCGGACAGAAAGGCCTGTCGGTGGCTTTCGATCTGGCGACCCATCGGGGGTATGATTCCGATCATCCCCGCGTGATCGGTGATGTGGGCAAAGCCGGTGTCGCCATTGATTCTGTCGAGGATATGAAAATCCTGTTCGATGGCATCCCCCTGGACGAAATGAGCGTGTCCATGACCATGAACGGCGCTGTGCTGCCGGTGCTGGCGGGCTACATTGTAGCCGCCGAGGAACAGGGCGTTAGTGCAGACAAGCTGTCGGGCACCATCCAGAACGATATCCTGAAGGAGTTCATGGTCCGCAATACCTTTATCTTTCCGCCCGAGCCAAGCATGCGCATTGTCGCCGATATCATCGAATACACCGCCCATAACATGCCGCGGTACAATTCCATATCCATATCCGGTTATCACATGCAGGAAGCGGGCGCGACGGCAGTGCAGGAACTGGCCTTCACCCTGGCCGATGGTGTGGACTATGTGCGCGCCGCCCTGTCCAAAGGTTTGGATGTGGATCAGTTCGCGCCACGCCTGTCGTTTTTCTGGGCCATCGGCATGAACTTTTTCATGGAGGTCTCCAAGCTGCGCGCCGCCCGCCTGTTATGGTCGGAACTGATGCAGCCCTTTGCACCCAAAGACCCACGGTCGTCCATGTTGCGTACCCATTGCCAGACGTCCGGCGTGTCGCTGACGGAAAAAGATCCCTACAACAACGTAATTCGCACCACCATTGAAGCCATGGCGGCCGTTCTTGGCGGTACTCAATCACTCCACACCAATGCACTGGACGAAGCCATCGCCCTGCCGACACCGTTCTCGGCCCGCATCGCGCGCAATACACAATTGGTGATTGCAGAGGAAACCGGCATTACCAATGTGGTCGACCCTCTGGGCGGCTCTTATTATGTGGAGCACCTGACGGCATCTCTCGCCGCCGAAGCGCGCAAGCTGATCAATGACGTCGAGGAACAGGGCGGCATGACCAGGGCCGTCGAGGCCGGTTTTCCGAAACGTATGATTGAAGAATCCGCAGCGCGTCGACAGGCCCGCATTGACCGGGGCGAAGAAGTGGTTGTCGGCGTCAACAAATACAAGCTTGAGGCGGAAGATCAGATCGACATTCTGGATATCGACAATTCCGCCGTGCGCGAGAACCAGATTGCTCGCCTGAAAGAAATCCGCGCCGGGCGTGACGGGACCGCATGTCAGGCCGCGCTGGATGCGTTGACGGCGGCAGCGGAGACCGGCGCAGGCAATCTGTTGGAGCTTTCCATCGTGGCCACGCGCCACCGCGCTACCGTCGGCGAAATCTCCGATGCGCTTGAGAAGGTTTACGGTCGCCACCGCCCTAATACGTCGACTATCTCCGGCGTCTACTCGCAGGCCTATGAGGGCGATGATGATTTCGAGGCAATACGGGGCGAGGTCGCAAACTTTGCCAAGGTTGAAGGGCGCCGTCCACGCATGCTGGTCGCCAAGATGGGTCAGGACGGCCACGACCGGGGCGCCAAGATCATCGCCACGGCGTTTGCCGATATCGGCTTCGATGTGGACATCGGCGCGCTGTTTGCAACGCCGGAGGAATCTGCCCGCGAAGCGATCGAGAACGACGTGCACGTGATCGGCGTGTCATCTCAGGCTGCGGGGCACAAGACCCTGGTTCCGCAACTCATCGCATCACTAAAAGAACAGGGCGCGGATGATATCCTCGTCGTGGTCGGCGGCGTAATCCCGCCTAATGATTATGACTTCCTGAAAGGCGAAGGCGTCGTCGGCATCTTCGGCCCCGGCACCCATATCCCCACAGCGGCGCGCGATATCCTCGGCGTTATCCAGGGTCAGCGTAACGCGGCGGAATAACTATTGGACGTTACTAAGGTAGCATTCCTTGTCTAGCTGACTGAACAGTTCCTCAACAATGGGAAAATCTATACTCCCTGATCTGATTTTATCTTCGATGTAGATTTTTGTGTAGATGGAAGTGAAGATCATTGTTTTGGTAGAATCTGTTTTGTTGAAAAGACAATCAATGACGTTATCGGCAGGCAATCCATTCACTCTTATGTGATTTAGGGTGTCCAGCACCCCACTGACATAACTATCTTGATCAGTGGGGGATATACCCAGATACATTCCCGGCGGCATGAAAATCCAATCGTTGCCAATTGTCATTTCACCATCGCTTTTCACATCAGAAGCAATAAATAGCAGAATAGCGAAGGCAATAATAATTGAACTAGATCTACGGTGGGCCATCTCAGGCTTCCTAATCTTAAATGTGCTCGAATCAGAACTTCCTCTTCTATGCTACTTTTCACAGTTATCAACCGCAACCTGAAGTGGTTAACGCTTGTCTTGCCATCTGTTCACTCCTCCTAGCCTTGTCA
>JAJFIE010000243.1 GCA_021775275.1 Rhodospirillales bacterium
CCGAAAAAGAGGCTGTCGTTGAAGCACCCGTTGAATCAGATGTGTCCGATGCTGAAGCAGAAGGAGATGAGAAATGAGCAGATCATTTTTCCGTCGGCGTAAAAGCTGTCCGTTCTCGGGCCCCAACGCGCCAACCATTGATTACAAGGACGTCAAGCTTCTGGGCCGGTTCCTTTCCGAACGCGGAAAGATCGTCCCGAGCCGCATCACGGCGGTTTCAAACAAGAAGCAACGGGCACTGGCTCGCGCCATCAAACGCGCACGCTATCTCGGGCTGATTCCTTACGTGATCAAATAAACGGTTTTGTGGGCCAAAGGGTCCGGGTAGCTTTCGTATGCAAAAGAACATGATCATCGCGGTTGGCGGCGGCGGCTTGAGCGCCGCAGCTTCCATGGCGTTCCTTGCCGGAACGCCGGGCGCGTTGATCTTTGCCTACCTGGCAGCGCTGCCGATCTTTCTGATCGGCTTCAGTCTCGGACCGGTCGCCGCCACGGCGGCGGGCATCAGTGGTTTTGTCATTGCCGGATTGCTTGGCGGCGCCCTTGCCGCCGGTATGTATGGCCTGGTTCACGCCCTGCCGGCGTGGCTCGTTTCGCGACAAAGCCTGTTGCAGACCCAGACACCGGATGGCCACACCGTGTGGTATCCCGTCGGCAGTATTCTGGGCTCGCTGTCACTGTTCTGTGCCGGATTTATGGGCGGCGTCGGGCTGTTTCTCATGGGCCGCGTCGACAGTCTGCGTGGACTGGTTGCCGAGTACCTGAATGAGGCCTTCGGTTTTATGGCGCCGGCCATGACATCTGTCGAACTGGAGGGCGTGGTCAACATGCTGGTCTCCATGTTCCCTGGCGCCATGGGCGCCTCGTGGGTCCTGATGCTGGTTGTCAATGCTCTGCTGGCTCAGGCTGTTTTGGTGCGCATGGGAAAAAATATCCGTCCCAGCCCGCGGCTTACGGATCTGGTTTTGCCTCAATGGCTGGCCTGGCCCATGGTGATTATGGCCGCCGTTGGCCTGCTGGCTTCCGGCGACATTCGCTACATTGCCCAAAACACCGCGATCGTGCTGGCTATCCCCTACTTCTTTCTGGGATTGTCAGTGATCCACTGGGCTGTGCGGCGGCTGACCTTCGCCACACCGTTGCTGGTCGGGTTTTATCTGGTTTTGCTCATTTCCGGCTGGGCGTTGCTTTTTGTTGCAGCACTTGGCATGGCCGAACAATGGGCTGGCCTACGCAACCGTTTCTCCACCAATGATCATGATCAAACAACAAATTAGAATGCCAATAGCCGCAAGGCTGGGAGTAGTAAAATGGAAGTAATCCTGTTGGAACGAATTGAAGGCCTGGGCCAGATGGGTGATGAAGTGTCCGTCAAACCCGGCTTTGCGCGGAACTTTCTGCTGCCGCAGAAAAAAGCTCTGCGCGCAACCGAGCAAAACAAGTCGCACTTCGAAACCGAACGCGTTCAGCTTGAAGCGGAAAACCTGAAGCGCCGTGACGAGGCCCAGGCCGTGGGTAATAAACTGGACGGCCAGTCGGTCATTCTGGTGCGTCAGGCCGGTGATGCGGGTCAGCTTTATGGCTCTGTCACAGCCAGCGATATCGCCAAGGCGGTTGTCGAGGCCGGGTTCACCATCGAGAAAAGTCAGGTTGTTCTCAATGCGCCGATCAAGGCGCTGGGCGTCTATTCGGTGCGGGTCACCCTGCATCCTGAAGTGGCCGTGGCGGTCACCGCCAACGTCGCCCGCACCGTGGAAGAGGCCGAGGTTCAGGCCAAAACCGGCGCTGCGGTTGTCTCCAGTCTGGAGCAGGACGCGGCAGCCGAAGCGGCTGAAACTGAAGCAGCCGCAGCGGAAGCCCTGGCGGCAGCGGAAGAGCTGTTCGATGAAGGCGCCGCGCCGACGACTGATGACGAAGACAGCAGCGATGAAGATCCTACGGATGATGCACCGAAAGTTGCAGAAGGGGATGATAGCGAAAGCTGATCTTCCGATATCCAATCAGAATACCGAAGCGGCGCGCCATAACAGGTGCGCCGTTTTCATTTTTGTTACAACTAAAATGCTTGTCGGGACTTCCACTGGAAATTTAACCTGTGCTATGGTTTTCTGAAATGACGTCGAGGAGAAACACGCGAGGGCGGCATGCTGTTGTCAAGGTATCTCAAGCATCTCATCACCATCGGTGAACTTAGGGTCATCACCGCGAATGGGCGGGAACATCGCTTCAAAGGCAGCGACGACGGGCCATCCGTATGCATGCGGTTTCACAATCGCAGCATTGAGCGCCGTATTCTCTTGAATCCATCAATGGGACTCGGCGAAGGGTATGTGAATGGATCGTGGACGCCGGAAGGATGCGATCTTATACAGGTGCTGCATCTGATTGGAATGAACGTTGGCGCTACCAGCCTGACCCGCGTCCAGAAATTCATCCAGCGCCTTGCCTTGCCAATTCGCTATTTTCAGCAATACAACCCCGCGCACCGCGCCCGGCGCAATGTTGCCCACCACTACGATCTGTCGGGTGAGCTGTATGACCTCTTCCTGGACGATGACCGGCAGTATTCGTGCGCCTATTACATCAACGAAGATGATCCCCTGGAAATCGCCCAGGAAAACAAGAAACGCCACATCGCGGCCAAACTCTGCCTCGAACCGGGACAGCACGTTCTTGATATCGGCTCCGGCTGGGGTGGCATGGCGCTCTATCTGGCGCAAAAGTATGATGTGCAGGTAACCGGCCTGACGCTATCCACCGAGCAACACGCCCGGTCCGAAAAACGGGCGGCAGAGGCGGGGCTGTCGGATCGTGTTCGGTTTTACCTGCGCGATTATCGCGACCAGACCGGTAGTTTCGAGCGCATCGTCTCCGTTGGCATGTTCGAGCATGTCGGCATCGATCACTACGGCCAGTACTTCGGCAAGATTAAAAACCTTCTGACCGAGGACGGAATTGCGCTGCTGCATACCATCGGTCGCATGGAAGAACCAGGCGTAACAGATCCGTGGATCCGGAAATATATTTTCCCGGGCGGATATGTGCCCGCCCTGTCCGAAATAACAGCGGCAGTCGAAAAACGAGATTTGTGGCTGACGGATATAGAGGTATTACGGTTGCACTACGCATTTACCCTACGCGACTGGCGGCAGCGTTTCTTGGATAACCGGCAAGCGGCGGCGGCGCTCTACGACGAACAGTTCTGCCGCATGTGGGAGTACTATCTCGCCATCTGCGAAATATCGTTTCACTATCTCCGCAACACGGTATTTCAGGTTCAGATAACGCCCACGCAGGAAGCACTGCCCCTGACGCGTCAGTATATGTGGAACAAGGAATACCGGCACGCCAACCCGGTCTCGCCAACAGATACGGAAAAACCTGAGAAGAAGTCCGAGAAAAAAGATGACAGCCAAGCTGCCTGACCCGATCAATTGATGTCATGGCGTGATCGCTTTTTTCCACATATCCACAGTCAACAGATAAGCTGGAGAAGTTGTCCCCGGTGTAATCGGTTATCAACCGCAGCGGAGCATTCACGGGACCTCGGGCATCGGGTATGTCAATTACCCCATGGCAACCACGTTAACTCCACCTTTGGCAGCGAACTCAGACGACCCCCTTGGGCACGCCAACAGCGTACCGGGGGATGACGGCCCGTCTTACCGCACCCTGCCCCACAATATCGAAGCGGAACGCGGACTGCTCGGCGCGATCCTGGTCGATAACCGCGCCTACGAACGGGTTTCGGAATACCTGCGTCCGGAACACTTTGCCCTGCCGCAACATGCCACGATATTCGAGTCGATCGGAAAATTGGTGGAGCGCGGCCAGATCGCTGATCCCATTACGCTGAAGCGCTTCTTCGAGCACGATGAAGCGCTCTCGGATGTGGGTGGCCCATCCTACCTGGCCGAACTGGCCTCTACAGCGGTCACGGTCATCAATGCCGGAGAGTA
>JAJFIE010000244.1 GCA_021775275.1 Rhodospirillales bacterium
CAGTCCTTTGGCCACGACGTGTCGCGTCAAATCCCGTTCGGTTACGATACCGGTCAGTTTTCCGTCATCATCCACCACAATAACGGCCGAGATATTCTTGCCAGCCATCAATTCCGCCGCCGCGCGCGCCGAATCACTTTTCGTGACCGAGCAAACTTCCTGTTCACTGACAACACCTGGAATGATCTTACGATTCATTAGGCCGCACTCCTTTTTGCCGGATGTTGGATCGGTTCACGATCTCGTTATCGGCTATCATAGCGCAAATTGAAAAGAAAATGCACTAGTGGATAGAATCTAATAAATGCTTGCGGCACTTATGTGCCCGATTGTTGCTCTCACGAAACGATTATGGCTTCCTTCGTATCATCGTCCATCGGTGGTGTGATGAGGATCGAGGTGATCTGATGGCGATGGCGGCACAGGATTTCAAAGCGGAATCCATGGAACATAAAGGCCTGTCCAATTTCGGGTATTCTGCGGCTTTCATGCAGCACCAGCCCCGCCACTGTTGAGGCCTCCTCATCCGGCAGGTTCCATTCAAGTTCCCGATTGAGATCGCGAATGGTGACCGTGCCTTCCACCACATAATGTCCATCAGCATCCACATGAACACCGCTGACGGCGACGTCGTGCTCGTCGGCAATATCGCCAACGATTTCCTCCAGAACATCCTCCAGCGTCACGATTCCCATCAGCGCGCCATACTCATCAACAACGATGGCGAAGTGCTCGCGGCGTTCACGAAAGGCTTCCAGTTGATCATCAAGGGTGGTGGTTTCGGGTACGAACCAGGGCTCCGAGGCGACACGCATGACGTCTTCTTCCGATTGCAGGTTTTCCTTTTCCGGATCGCCGAACAGGGCGCGCAGCAGGGCTTTCGCATGCAAGATTGCAACAATGTTATCAGGATCGTCACGCCACAAAGGAATGCGGGTATAGGGGCTCTCCAGAACCTCGCGGATGATTTCGTCGGGGGGCAGGGTGACGTCAATGGCGACCAGGTGCTTGCGGTGGGTCATGACCTCACCGACCTGCACTTCGGACAACTCAAGTACACTGCGCAGCATGGCGCGTTCGCTCTTTACATCAACGTCATCGCGGTCATGTAATTCAATGGCCCCGCGCAACTCTTCATCGCCGCGGCCAAATACCTCGCTGGCGTCAAATTCGTGCCGGAACAGGTGGAAAATACACCGGATCAACACATTGATGGATTGGGTTACAGGCGACAGCACAATGACCAGAAAGTTGACCAGTGGGGCAATGGTCAGGGCCATCCGGTTGGCGTTTTCGAAGGCATAGGTCTTGGGCAGGACTTCGGCAAAAATCAGTACCAACAAGGTCATGGCAATGGTTGCATAAAGAACCCCGGCTTCGCCAAACATGGTGATCAACACACTGGTAGCGATGGCCGACGCCAGGATATTCACCAGATTATTGCCCAGCAGGATGGTCCCGATCAGACGTTCCTTGCGCGCATGCAACTGGTTGACCAACCGCGCGCGGGTGTCGCCAAGTTGCTCCATTTGATGCATGGCCGGGCGGGATGCTGCCGTCAGGGCCGTTTCCGATCCGGAAAAGAATGCCGACAACAGTAACAGGACAAATATTGCGCTGAGTGAAATCAGCATTGGATGCCTCTCAAGTTATACCAGTGCGTCCCGCAGGACCGTTAGAACATCGCCCTCATCCACGTCACTGGTGACGAAGCCATCACCGATGGCGCGGGCCAGAATGAATGTCAGTTTTCCATCCGTGATCTTTTTATCAAGCCCCATATGGTCCAGTAAACGTTCTGCTGTCCACGAGGCGTCCGCGACCCCCGATAGATCACACGGGATTTCCAATTCGCTGAAGTGCGTGTGAAGACGTTCGGCGGAACCGATCGGGCACAATTTCAGGCGTTCGGAAAGTTGTAGCGCCATGACCGAGCCAATGGCGACACCTTCACCGTGGAGTAGCCGCGATGAGTATCCGGTTTCGACTTCAAGGGCATGGCCAAACGTGTGGCCGAAATTCAGTAATGCCCGTGCGCCATGCTCGCGTTCATCTTCGGCGACCACGGCGGCCTTTGCACGGCAACTGAGTGCGATAGCGTGCCGTTGGGCCTGAGCATCGCCCGAAAGCACACGGGCGCCATTGCTTTCCAGCCATTCGAAGAACCCGGCATCGCCAATCAGGCCATACTTGACGACCTCGGCGTATCCGGCGCGAAGCTCACGTGCGGGAAGGGTGCCGAGGGTATCGGTGTCGGCCAGCACCAGCCGTGGCTGATGAAATGCGCCGACAAGGTTCTTGCCATGAGGAGAATTGATGCCGGTTTTGCCGCCGACGGAGCTATCCACCTGCGCCAGCAAGGATGTGGGTATCTGCACGAAATCAATACCGCGCAAGGTCACCGCCGCTGTGAACCCCACCAAATCACCAATAACGCCACCGCCCAGGGCAATGATGATGGTGTTTCGTTCAATGCGTTTTTCCAGCAACTCGGTGGTCAGACGTTCCAGTTGCGCGAAGCTCTTGGTCTGTTCGCCCGGCTCCAGAATGATGGTATCGGTCTTGACCCCGATACCTTCCAGCGAGGCGACAAGAGGCGCCAGCCAGTGCTTGGCAACGTTCCTGTCGGTAATTACCACCGTTTTCTTGCGGCGCATCAACGGAGCGATCAGTTCTCCCGCCTGATCAATAACACCGGAGCCTAGGCAAATGTCGTAGCTGCGCGTTCCCAGATCCACATGCACAACGTCCTGATCGTCACCGGGTTCAGCTAATGGGGTGGTTTCTGGCGTCATGATTTTGCACTACCTGCGGGGGCGAAAAGAAATGTGTCCAGGGCATTCATAATGGCATCGGTGGTCAGATCAATGCCTTCCGCACCGGTATCAACAACTATATCGGCATTCGCATAGACGGGGTAGCGCTGCCCCATCAGTTTTTTCAGTGTCTCTTTCGGATTACCCCCGCTGAGAAGCGGGCGACCGCCACGACGTCCTGTCCGTTTGGAGAGGATATCCAGATCGGCGCGTAACCACACCGAAACGCCGGTTGCGGAAATGATTCCGCGAATCGATTCGCTCATGAATGCACCGCCCCCAGTGGCCAGGACCTGTGGGCCGCTCTCCAGAAGGCGTCGAATAACACGCTCTTCACCATCGCGAAATGCCGGTTCGCCATAGATTTCGAAGAAATCCTCGATGGAGCAACCGGCGGCTTCTTCAATTTCCTGGTCCGCGTCAATAAAGGGAATCCCCAGCTGTACCGCCAGTTTGCGCCCGACGCTGGACTTTCCTGCTCCCATTAAACCGACGAGCACGATAGACCTGCTCGAAAGCCGGGAAACAATCGATGAATTATTGTTCAAGGCGGCGCTCCAAGGTGGCGGTCCACGGCGTTGTAAGCCTGCCTGTGAGCCGATAGACTGCCGAAAATTTGTCATAGTTGTAGTCTACATAGTCCATTGGCCGTCGTTAAAGCGAGGATTTTTGCGTTTTTCGCACGAATTCAGGCTATTTATGAGTTCATGATCTAAGGGTGTCTTTCCGAATGATGAGGATTTCTACAATAGTGATGGTGTTGCTTCTGGCCGGACTGGTCGGCGGAGCCGTTTTCCTGGCTACATGGGAGATTCCAGCGCCGTCTGCTCCCGTCGAGAAAGTCATCTCCAATGACCAGTTCCCCAATTAAGGCAATGAACGGGCTTTCCCGGTTCGTGCCAGGAATAGCGATTGCCACCTTGTTCGCAGGAGCAATGTTTTCTGGCGCTTTCCACGCGGCGCTTGCGCAAAGCGACGAGCCCACGACGCTTGAGCCGCAATCTCTTGATGCGGTTCCGGTGGATGGCGCCGCCGGGGGCAATGGCGTGATAGTGGAAGAGGATACCAGCGGCGCCACCTGGTCAACACCAACGACGACGCCGTCGGCGGTTATTGGTGAGGGCAGTAGTTCCATTGAGGTCAATGTTCTCAAAACACTGGGCGCGGATATGGCCGGTGTGCTCAATGGCGACAACGGCGGGTTTCAGCCCGACCTGTGGCGGGGAACGCCCCGTCAGGCAATTGATGGCCTGCTGGCGACCATGCCGGTGCATACCACGTCTCCTGCCATGCGGGATTTGATGCGCAGGCTTTTTCTGACCCAGGCAATCCCGCCGGAGGGAGAAGCTGTCGATGGTGGGTTCATTGCGCGCAGGCTCGAGTTGCTGGCGGACATGGGCGACGTGTCCTCCGTGGAACGTCTGCTCGCCATTACGCCGGGGCGCGAGGCAAGCCCACGACTGATCCGCATCGAGATCGACATTAACCTGCTCCAGGGCGACTTTGTCCGAGCCTGTGCACTGGCAAGCGGGTCGGGACAAGAAAGCGTCGATGATTACAAACAGAAGCTTTTGATCTTCTGTGATGTTCTTTCGGGCGCATACGCCGAAGCGCAGCTTGGCCTGTCACTGCTGCGCGAAATAGGAGTGGAAGACGAAGATTATTTCCTGATGCTGGACGCCATGATGGCGTCGGAGGTTCCCATTGTTGACGATCTGTCAAATCTGACTCCCCTGCATTTGGGTATTGTCCGTGCCAGCCGGGCGCGGTTGGGCCCTGAGTCCACGGCGGTTCTGCCTCCGACAGTCCTATCAGCCATGGCCGGTAATCCTGATCTGGAGATGCGTGATCGCCTCGTGGCGGCAGAACAGGCGGCGAGCACGGGTGTGTTGTCCATCGAAGACATGCGCACCCTCTATGATGGCATTACCTTCGGTGAAAATGCACTGAGGACTCCGTTAACCACAGCGGAAACCCTGCCAGGTCCCGAAGCGCGCGCCCTGCTATATCAGGTGGCCAGTCGCCAGACTGTCGATGGCGCGCGAGCGGAGGTGACGTCACTGGCGCTGGAAACCGCACGTAGCACCAGTCTTTATGCAATGACCGCGCAGGTCTTCAATGATGTTATCAAACAGATTCCGCCCCGCACTGACCTGATCTGGTTTGCCGGTCATGCGGTGCGCGCTCTTGTGGCCGCAGGGAACGCAGAGGCTGCGTCAGGATGGCTGGGGCTGTTGCGGGGGAGCGCTTCGCTGTCGGACGAGTCGGCGCTGATTCTGGCGCAACTGACGCCGGTAGTGCGATTGGCGGGCCTGGACGACGCCAACCAGTTTGTACGAACGGACATTGGTGTATGGTGGACGTCCGAGAGCGGTACGCCGGGAAGCCGCGAGCGCGCTGTCCTCTACTATAGCCTGCTGGAAAGTCTCGGGCATCCCGTTGATCCGTCTGTGTGGGACCAACTGGGATACGATAAATCGACTGTCGATGATGGCGATGGTGTGGGTGATGACGTTGCTCAAATACCTGTTTTGCCTGACCCTGTGTTATGGCATCGGCTTACAGGGACCGCCCGATCCGGAAAAACCGGGGAAACGGCGCTGCTGGCGCTTGCAACGCTGGGGACGCGAGGAACCGTCGGGGCGCATCCGCTGGCGATCTCGCATGTTGTGCAGACCCTGACCCTGGTCGGGCTGGATACTGAGGCGCGTGCACTGGCTGTCGAGGCGGCGCTCGCGGGGGGCCTATGAGCACCACCCGCAAGGGAGAGAGCCGGATGGCCGGGAATGGTGATACGTCGTCTCGTAGCACCGACCTGCGTTGGATCAACTCCTATCTGGAGATGCTCTCGGTCGAGCGAGGTGCAGCCGATAATACACTCGAGTCCTACCGTCGGGATCTGGAACGGTTCAGCGCCTATTGCACAAGTCGAGACAAGCGACCGGAGGATGTGGACGCAGACATCATTCGCGGCTATCTGCGAGACCTGTCGGCCCATGGCATGGCATCTTCCACGGCGGCGCGACAGCTATCTTCCATCCGTCAGTTCTTTCGCTTTCTTTTTGACGAAGGCGTGCGGAACGACAACCCCGTCACCGATGTTGATAGTCCCAAGGCAACCAGTAGCCTGCCCAAGTACCTGAGTGAAGACGAGGTTGAGAGCCTACTCCTTGCAGGGAAAATGTTTGGTGGACCTGAAGGGGTGCGCCTGACGGCGTTGCTTGAAATACTTTATGCGTCGGGATTGCGGGTCTCGGAACTGGTCGGGTTGCCCCTGTCGGCGATCTCCGGCGACGGGCGCATGCTGATTGTCCGGGGCAAGGGGGGCAAGGAACGCATGGTGCCGCTGAGCGAACCCGCCATGGACGCACTGGAAGCTTACCGTAACGTCCGGGATCATTTTTTGCAGAAAGGAAAAGGCGTTGGCCGTACAACGTCGGCGGTGAATTTCCTGTTTGCGTCCCGTGGCCGCGAAGGGCACCTGACACGGGCGAGGTTCGGGCAGTTGATGAAGGAAGTGGCGGCAGCGGCAGACATTGATCCCAAACGGGTATCCCCCCACGTTCTGCGTCATTCCTTCGCCAGTCATATGCTGGCTCACGGCGCGGATTTGCGTGCACTGCAACAGATGCTCGGGCATTCGGACATCTCAACCACGCAAATCTATACCCATGTGCTTGATGAACGTCTCAAGGCGTTGGTGGAAAGTGCTCACCCACTGTCCGATCTGGCGGGAAATAATTAAGCCAGCCCTAGCCCATTACCCCTGGCCCATCACCCGGTGCAATAACCAGTTGGCGTTTCGCAGCAATCTGGCGTCATCGCCGCGTGGTCCGATCACCTGAACCCCAAGGGGAAGGCCGTTCGGACCTTCCATCAGTGGCAAGGTGATGGAAGGGGTGCCGCAAAATGATGCAAGCGTGTTGAACACGGCATTGCCGGTGGAACTGAGTCCCGCCGGGGCTTCCCCGGGCGATGCCGGGGTAATGATAATATCATAATGATCAAAGCAGAGGTTAAGCCCGGAATTCAATAAATCCCGACCTTCCACGGCGATGTTGTAATCGACAGCGCTGACCTTCTGGCCAAATTCAATTTGCTCGCAAAGGGTATCGGTCAGTTTGTCCTTGCCCCGCTCGTAATAACGGGCGAGGTTTTTTGCCAGGTCCGCACACATGATGTCGCGATGCATTTTAACTGCATGGTCGAAAGGTTCCGATAACGGTAAATCGTGGCAATCACCGCCCAGAAGTTCGGCAAGTTCGCCGAAGGCTTGTTGGGTTTCGGTGTCAGCCTGATCCCAAACCGCTGTCCTGGCAAAGGCGACAACGGGCGTTATGGGTGGTTCCGTGGCCAGCGTTTCACGTAAACTTGGGTGGGCGCGGGCGCGGGTATAGGGGTCGCCGGGATCGTAAGCGACAAGGGTCTCGGTCAACAAGGCTGCGTCCGCAATGGAACGGGTGAAGGTGCCGATCGTATCAAGTGAACCGGACAGCGCCAGGACGCCGGGCCTGGGGATCAGCCCATGGGTCGGCTTGAAGCCGACGACACCGCAGAACGAAGCCGGGCGGATAACGGACCCATTGGTTTGGGTTCCAATAGCCAGGGGGACCATAAAGGACGCCACCGCTGCCGCAGAGCCGCTGGACGAGCCACCGGGTGTATGTTCCGGGTTATGCGGGTTTCTGGTTTTCCCTGGTCCGTTGACGGCCAGTTCAGTGGTCACCGTTTTGCCCATAATGACGGCGCCGGCTTCCCGTAACAGGCTGACGGCTTTGCAATCCTCCATGGGCTGGCGACCGCTATCGAGAACTGTGCCGTTCTCCGTCGGCATGGATTTGGTATCAAAAATGTCTTTGATACCGACGGGAATGCCGTGTAGCGGTCCCAATGCACCCCCTGCCTGACGGTGAGCATCACGGATGCGGGCCTGATCCATGGCATAGTCGGGATCAAGGTGCGTCCAGGCCTCAATTTCACCATCGACATGATCGATGCGATCAAGGCAGGCGCGGACCAATTCTTCGGAAGTAATCTCACCATCGCGAATTTTTGGCGCAGCGTCGGTGGCGGACAGTTCATGCAATGACATACAGGTAACGCCTTTATTTCTTGCGGAGGCAGGTATCCCAGAAGTCATAGAAGACCAGCGGCAGGACAACGATACAGATTACCCAGAATGGAAGACCACCCCAAAACCCGGCGGCGCCGGAAGAAATGCTCTCGGCAAGACCGAGAACAAATATGGAAACGATAAGCGATCCGATTAATCCGGAGATTTTTTCAACAAGTACTGGTGTCATGGCTTTTATTCTCCACTAAGCGGGCTCGCAGATATCACGGTATATATTTGCCGAACAAGGCATCGGGCAACCACAGGGCAATTCCCGGGAACTGATACATCAGGACCATGACCAATATGACGATGGCGAGATAAGGCATGATGCCCCTGAAAATATCCATCAATTCGATGAGGTTTCCCAAAACCCCTTTAAGGTAATAGGCGGACATGGCCATAGGTGGGGTCAGGAAGGACGTTTGCAGGTTAAGCGCTACCAGCATGGCGAAGAAATAAGGGTTAACGCCAAAAGTATCCAGCATGGGCAGGAAGATGGGAACGAAGATGATCAGGATTTCTGACCATTCCAGGGGCCAGCCCAGAAGGAAAATGATGACCTGCACCAGGACCAGGAATTGCCAGGGGGCCAGATCGAATCCGAGAATGAAGTGTTCAATGATTTCGTGGCCGCCCAGGTATGAAAATACCGAAGCAAAAGTCCATGAGCCGACAAACAGCCAGCAGACCATGGCTGTCGCCTTTGCCGTCAGGTAAACAGAGTCCTTAAGCATTTCCCAACTGAGGGAGCGGTACATGGCCGCCAGCACCAGCCCGCCCAGGGCGCCCATTGCAGCAGCCTCCGCAGGTGTCGCCAGCCCGCCCAGAATGGACCCGAGCACCAGCATGATAAGGACGGTCAGGGGAACGAAAGACGTCAGTAACTGCCAGTAGACGACACGCCGGGGCGGGATATCCTCTTCGCGTGGTTTCGGCGCTATCGACGGGTTAAACATGACCCGGATAATGACATAGATGATGTATGAACCAGCCAGCAGCAGTCCCGGGAACATAGCCGCCGCATACAGACGCAAGGGCGATAGTTCGGCGATCGCCGCATAGACAATCAGCATGATCGAGGGGGGAATCAGGATACCAAGTGTGCCACCGGCGCAAATCACACCGGATGCGAAGCTTTTGTCGTAGTGCGCCTTGGCCATGGCCGGGAACGCCAGCAGCCCCATCAGGGTCACAACCGCACCAACGATGCCGCTTGCCGTTGAAAACACGGCGCAGGTGATCAAAGCCGCAATGGCCATGGATCCCGGCAGGTTACGGGCCGCCATTTGCAATGCATAGAACAGCTTGTTGACGATATTGGCGCGCTCGACCACATAGCCCATGAACAGGAACAACGGGATCGCAACCAATGTGTCATTTTCCATCACCGAATAGGTGTTCTGGTTCAACAGGTAGAAAATATTATTGTTGAAAGCGTCGGCGATGGTTTCGATGCTGCCGGCCTGATGATAGGCGTAATATCCAAATCCAACGCCCATGGCGAGCAGCGTGAAGGCGACCGGGAATCCGAGCAGCACCATCACGATGAAAAGGGAGAGCATCAAAATTGCGACTTCGGGGTTCGTCATCCTGTCGGATACTCCGTCTCAACAGATAAGTTTAAAAAGGGGGAGTTATTCGAGTTCAAGACCCGATGCCTGACCTGTCAAAATATCTTCCGTTTCCCTGGAATCTTCCAGGCGCGGCAGCCATTTATCTGTTTTTATTGCCAGATAACAACGCAGGCATTCCGCAATCCCCTGAATGATGAACAAGCCACCGGCCAGCGGGATCAGGGTTTTGAAGAAATAAATCTGAATGCGGGCCGGGCTGTTCCAGCTGACTTCCTGATAGCGCCACGAGTCCGAAGCGATTTCCCAGCCATACCAGAACAGAGCGAGCATGCCCGGAAAAAAGAAGACGATATATAACAGTAAATCTACACGGGCCTGCCAGCGCGGCGGCAGAAAACGATAGATCACATCGGCGCGCACATGGGTGTCCTGGGCGAGCGCATATGGCCCGGCCATCAGGAATAGCGCTCCGTACATTTGCACCATCATGTCGAACGCCCAAACGGTGGGGGCATTGAGGACATAACGGACGAAAACTTCATAGGCGACCGATAAGGTCAAAATCAGAATACACCAGCCAAAAGCGCGCCCGATCCAGATGTTGAGGCATTCGATTGCATGAATTAAGGATGTCACGGCCTAGGCTCCCGCTTATACGGTCTTAGACAGATATTAGAGGGACAGCCTTTCGACTGCCCATCATAATTTATCAGTTATGTGACAATAGTTCGTCACAATTTTTGATCAAATCAGCCGAAGTAATGCTTGTAAGCCTGAGCGTAATTCGGCGAGTTCAGAAGCAGGTAGTTCATCACCTTCTCTGCGTACTCTTTCTGTGATGCAACCACCTTGGCGAAGAACGCATCTTCCTTCGCAATCCGGTCAACAACAATATCCCACGCTTTCAACTGCTCTGCCATGACGGAATCCGGCGTGCGGTGAACGTTGACGCCGTAGTCCTTTTTCAGGCTGACCAGATCATCGGCATAACGAAGGGTGTTATTCCAGTAGAAGTTGGAGTTCTCGGCTTCGGATGCGTACCGCAGAATGTTCTGAAGTTCCGGCGCCAGAGACTCATACTTCTTCTTGTTGAATGTGATTTCGAAGCATTCCTGGGACTGGTGGTAACTGGCCAGGTGATAGTGCTTGGAAACGTCCTGCATGCCGAAGTCCTTGTCCGAGGTCGGATTGTTGAACTCGGCGGCGTCAATCAGGCCGCTCTTCATGGCCGGTTGGATTTCACCGCCCGGCAACTGCACGACAGACATCCCCATTTCGCTCAGAACGTCAGCAGCAAGGCCAACGGTACGGTATTTGAGGCCCTTCATCTGGGAAACGTCTTTGATTTCTTCCTTGAACCAACCGAGTGGCTGCGCCGGCATCGGGCTGTTGAAGAAACTGACAATGTTCAGGCCGAGGCTGGCCATCAGTTCATTGAACAGTTCCAGACCACCGCCATAGTGAATCCAGCCGAGCAGTTCCTGCGCCGACCAGCCAAAGCAGGGGCCGGTGCCGAACAGGGATGCTGCTTTCGATTTAGAATACCAATAGGCGGTAACGTAGTGAGCACCATCGAGGACGCCACGGTGTACGGCATCCTGCATCTGGCTGGTTTTGACCACCGAGTTAACCGACAGCAGGTCGATTTTCAGACTGTTGCCAGCCATGGCATGCACGCGATCAACATAGCTTTGCGCGTTCTCAAGGAAAATACCGCCACCCCATGCCGCCTGAACCTTCAGGACAGTGGCAGCTTTGGCAATATGCGGTGCGGCAACGACGCCCGCAGCAGCAGCACCTGCGACAGCTGTGCTACGTAGAAATTTGCGACGCGAAACATCTTCTTTTACGACAGATTTTGCAGACGTTTTTTTAAATTCTTTTGACATACGTGTTCTCCCTTTGTCGGAACATCCCGGTAATTCCCGCCCCTGACCGGGTTATAACGTTATAGACCTCAATGCGACCACGTGGACAGTCGCTCAAGCGCCCTTGGCGGGGAAATTAAGATGGCCCGGAAGTTTCCGGGCTTCCCTCTGTGGTATACCATGACTTTCTCCGACGGGTTTTTCAAGTAACAACATTATAAAATAACCTAAATCGGGCAGGTTTTTCCCTACCCAAAAGATAGCCTGTTATCCAACAAAACACCTGAATAGAAGCCATCTATTTGAATCCATTAGGCTACTCGGTCACCCGGTTCCCGATCAGCAAAATAGGCGTCCAGATTGTCAAGAGCACGAAAACCCATGGCGTCGCGAGTTTCCCTGTTTGCGCTGCCAATGTGGGGCAGCAGGAAGGTATTGGGAAGCGCCGCGATTTCCGGGTTGCCACCTGGCTCTGTGCGGTAAACATCAAGCCCGGCGGCGGCGATCTTGCCGGATTTCAAGGCAGCCACCAAAGCGCTTTCATCGACCAGAGCGCCCCGTGCCGTGTTTACCACAATCGCGCCATCCGGCATCAGGGCGAGGCGTTCGGCAGATAACAGATTGATTGTCTCGGGCGTTGCCGGGCAGTTGAGAGACAACACATCGGAGATCGTCAACAGGGTTTCAATGGAACCATGAAAGATCGCGCCGTGTTCGTCTGCCTCGGCCAGTCGGTTCCGGTTGAAATAGTGTATTTCCATGTCAAACCCGCGGGCGCGTTTCGCCACTGTTTGGCCGACACGACCCATACCAATGATGCCGAGACGCTTGCCGGTAATTGCGCTGCCTACCATGAAGGCCGGACTCCAATCCCGCCACGAGCCGTCGCGCATCATGCGTTCACCTTCACCCGCCCGCCGAGCGGCGCCAAGCATGAGCAGGATTGCGATTTCCGCCGTGGCATCGCTGAGCACATCCGGCGTGTTGGTGACAATAATGCCGCGAGTGCGAAAAGCATCGAGATTACAATGGTCCACGCCGACCGAAAAATTGGCGACAATTTTCACGCAGTCGGGCAACCGCCCAACCACATCCGGCGTGAAGTGTTCGGTATGGCAGGGCAGAATAGCATCCGAACCTTGCGCTCGTTCGATCAGTTCGTCGGGTGAATAGAGAGCATCACTTGGATTGAGGAGGGCATCGTAATCCTTTGCCAACCGGGCCTCGACGGCATCCGGCAGTTTTCGGGTAACCAAAACGACAGGCTTGTTTGCCATGATGTTTCCTTAGTGATCAGTCGCAAAACGAGCAAAAAACGGCGTTGCAACGGTGTTAACAGAACATACATCGAATTACCATCGCGAGCTGAAAAAACCGTGCGTTACGGGCTTGAATGCTGTGGGGTTATCGCTCATTGTGCACTGCACAAGTCCCTGAGTTTGCAACGAGAGTTTATACAGGAGTTTTTAGGATGAGTTTCACCATTATCGACCAGGCACCCGCGCGTCTTAACCGCTCGGAACTCGCGGTTCCCGGATCAAACCCTTCGTTTATGGAAAAGGCGTCGCAAGGCAACGCCGACGTTGTGTTTCTCGACCTGGAAGACGCTGTGGCGCCGGATGATAAGGTCCAGGCCCGTAAAAATATTATTGAAGCCCTGAACGATCTGGATTGGTCCGGAAAAACAGTGTCGGTGCGGATCAATGGCCTCGATACACATTATATGTACCGTGATGTGGTCGATGTTTTGGAACAGGCTGGGCAAAATCTGGACCTGATCATGATCCCCAAGGTTGGCACCGCTGCCGACGTCTATGCGCT
>JAJFIE010000245.1 GCA_021775275.1 Rhodospirillales bacterium
ACGCCAGCGGACTGTATTTGAGCGGCGGCGCGGGCGTGAATTTCGCCGCCGACGCCGACGTAACGGGAACCGGCATCGATACCGCCATCGAATTTGACCCCGACCCCATCGCCATCATCGCCGCCGGGTACGATTTCGACAACGGCTTTCGCAGCGAACTGGAACTGGCGGGGCGCTGGAACGATGCAGAAACGGTCGGCGGGTCGTCGGGCTCCGGCGATACGACGACCATCAGTGGCATGCTCAACGTGCTGTATGATGTGAGCGTTGACAGCGCCATCACTCCCTATGTGGGCGCCGGTGTGGGCGCTGCGCGCATTGACGATGACGGCATATCACCCGTCAGCGGATCATCCATCAACGACGATGATACCGCGATCGCCTATCAGGCCATTGCCGGGATTTCCTACAATCTCAACGATATGTGGGCGCTGACCGCCGACTACCGTTACTTCGCCACCGGTGATGTCTCACTCTCCACAGCCTCAAATGTGGCGGTGGACCAGGAATACTCAAGCCATTCGGTATTGTTCGGCCTGCGCGTGGACCTGGGCGGCGGCATGAGCGCCATGCCGGAACCGTCCACCGATACGACGCCTGTTCCGGCAGCGGACTCCTCGCTGATCACCGAAGCGCCGACGCCTGGCGCAGAGACCCCCACGGAGCCTGACAGCGCCGCAGCGGCCGCGGATTCCGACATGACACAGATCGCCACGGCAACGGCAGCGACAACACCCACAATGACGCCCGGATTTCCCCGCGCCTACCGATTGTTGTTTGATTGGGACAAGAAAGTCCTCAACCCGCTGGCGCTCAACACCATTGCCGCCGTTGCCATGAACGCCAAGGAAGGCGAAGTCATCCGTATCAGGGCCACGGGCTATGCGGACCGGTCCGGTACCGAGGCCTATAACGAAGGCCTTTCCCGCGGGCGGGCCGAAGAAGTACAAAAGGCTCTCATAAAGCTTGGAATTCCGGCAGACCAAATCGTCATTGACTGGCGCGGCGAACGCGAACCGGTGGTCGATACCGCCGATGGCGTCCGCGAGCTACAGAACCGCCGCGTGGAGATCGTGTTTCCGGTGAACTGACCGGCCAGCGAACGTATGGTTTTAGCACAGAAACATACTTTCCCATTTCGAAGTGCCGTCGTTTTCTGTGACAAACTATTTTCTCCCTCTTACTTCTGAATTCTCTGTGTCTCCGAGCCTCAGTGGTTCATATTATTCATCCCTGTCGGATCCGATTAACCGGGCGCTATTTTCCCATGCTGCTGCCACTCTATGATTCCAATCCGAAGCACCGCATCCCGTTTCAGTACGTGACCGTGGCGATCATTGCTGTGTGTGTGCTGGTGTTTCTGTGGCAACAAACACTGGATGCCCAGGATAGCGGGCGGGCGGTCTACGGCCTCGGCGCAATTCCGGCGGTTCTGTTCGGATACCGCAACCTGCCGCCCGACCTGATGATGATCCCCGCCTATGCGACGCTGGTCACATCCATGTTCCTGCACGGCGACTGGATGCACCTGATTGGCAACATGGTGTTTCTGTGGGTGCTGGGCGACAATGTGGAAGACGCCATGGGTCATGCCCGCTATGTGGCCTTTTACCTGATCTGCGGCCTCGCCGCCGCATTTGCCCACGCTGGTTTTGATCCGCAGTCCACCACGCCCATGATCGGCGCATCGGGGGCGATTTCGGGCGTCATCGGAGCCTACCTGCTGCTGCATCCCCGAGCCTCCATTCATGTGCTGGTGGGATACTTCGTGATCGGGCTGCCCGCCTGGATCGTACTGGGCTTCTGGATTGGACTACAGGTTATCAACGTGGCCACCGGCGGCGGCGGCGGTATCGCCTGGTGGGCCCATATTGGCGGTGCGCTGGCCGGCGTGATCCTGATCCCGTTTTTCAAACACCGCGATGTGCCGCTGTTCAACAACGTGGCGGCGACCACGCCCGGAAGACCCGAACGGTCGCGGCCCCGCGCCAACGGTCCCAAAGGCATTCGCATCGTCCGCATACCGCGCAACCCGCCCGGCCAGCGCAAAGGCCCCTGGGGAAAAGGGCCGGGAAATGGAACCGGGAAATGACCGGCATCCTGACCGTCAGTGAGTTTAGCTCTATTGTCACCGATGGTGGCGAGTTCGCCCTGCTGGATATCCGCTCGCCGGATGCTTTCCAGACCGGTCATTTGTTGCTGTCGGTCAATACGCCGGTTGACGCGCTGCCACATGTCATAAGGCGGCTTGTCCCCCGTCCGGACACGCGGATTGTCCTGTATGATGGCGAGACCGGCCTGGCTGGCGCAGGGGCGGTGGTGCTGGAAAGGATGGGATACAGCGCCCTCCATATAGCGCAAGGCGGTCCCGGTGACTGGGCCGCGCAGGGTTTCCGGATGTTTCAGGGGACCTACACCATCAACAATGCCTTCGCGGTCGCCGCCGAGCGATTCTACGGAACACCGCGCCTGACGGCCGAGACCTTGCAGGCCAGATTAACGGGCGGGGACACCATCTGCATCATCGACAGCCGGCCGTTCGATGAATTTCACGCAGCGACCATCCCCGATGCGCACAATATTCCTGTGGCCGAACTGATCC
>JAJFIE010000246.1 GCA_021775275.1 Rhodospirillales bacterium
CAACACCAGACGGCCTTCCGGCACGACGAGGCCGAACTCCTTCAGCGCCTGCTTGCTCTGCCATTCATCAAGGGTTACCGCCTCGCCACCACCAGCTTTACCCAAATCGATAATAGCGGCAGGCACCCGGCCCGTGCGGACTTCGCGTTGACGTTCGCCGATCCAGGCGGCGCATTCGATGGCGTGAAGGCAATCGTCCAGCCCCTGCATGGGAATGACGCCATTTTTGATGAACTTCTCGCGTTCCCGGTCGGGCAGGCCTTCCTGAAGGGTGGAGACGATGACCCCCAGCGCACCGGTTGTTTTGCCGGCCCTGAAATAGGCCTCGGTCGCCACATCCCATAGCGACGTATCGCATAGATCAGGGTGCGGGAAATCCATTAACAGGATCGTGGCGTCAAAACCGCACCGCATGACCTCGGTAAAGGTCGCTTCCATGGCGTCGGGAACACCCCAGATGAAGGTGTGATAATCGAAAGGATTGGAAATCGATACCAGATCATTCAGGGTGCCGCGAATAGCCGTGTGCTGGCCATCGTTGAATTGCGCAAAGTCGAGGCGCATGTCCGTTATCGCATCGGCGACCATGGCGGCTTCGCCACCGGAGCAACTGAGCGATACCACCCGGTTGCCCGGCAAAGGCCCGGCATATGACAGAAACTTGAGCGCTTCCAGAAACCCTGGCAGGGAATAACAGCGATAGATGCCAAGTCGCTCAAACAACGCAGCATAATTGCCGTCCGACCCGGACAGGGTTGACGTATGGCTGACCGTGATCGCCGCACCCGCTTCCGTACGGCCGGATTTGATGGCAACGATGGGGACGCCCTTTTCCAGGGCCCGGATGGCGACCCGGGAAAATGCCGGAATATCATTGATGCCCTCAATCAGAATACCGATGGCCTTGATGCGGGTGTCATCCAGCATGGCCTCGATGAATTCCGCTACCCCCAGGGCCGCCTGATTGCCCATGGTGATCATATAGGCAATGGGCAGGTTGCGTTGCTGCATGGTCATATTGATGGCGATATTGCCGCTCTGACACAGAATGGCGACACCTTCGTCCACCCGGTGACCGCCGTGTTCATCAGGCCACAGGGTTACACCGTCCAGATAGTTAAGCATACCATAACAGTTGGGGCCTTCGATGGGCATGTCACCGGCGGCTTCCACCAGCCTGTCCTGTAACTCTTTGCCTTCACCGCCGACCTCGGCGAAACCCGATGCAAAGCACATGGCCCCGCCTGCACCCATGCGGTTAAGCTCGCCGACAATATCCACCGTGGCATGGCGGTTCACGCCGACAAAGACTGCATCAGGGGCGTCGGGCAAATTGCTCAGGGATTTATAACATTCAATATCACCCAAGGTGTCCCGCGTGGGACTGACCGGCCAGATTTCACCGGCAAAGCCGATCTGCCTGATTTTTCTGACCACCACATCGGACCATTTTCCGCCCAACACAGCGATATGCCGGGGTTTCAAAAACCTCTTCAGGCGCTCAATATCAGCCATACGTGGTTAACCTTCATGGGGCCGCAGCAGGGCACGGGAGATAATATGGCGCTGAATTTCGCTGGTGCCGTCCCAGATACGTTCGACCCGGTGATCACGCCAGATCCGTTCCAGTGGCAAATCCGCCATCAGGCCCATGCCGCCAAATATCTGGATGGCTTCATCGGAAACACGGGCCAGCATTTCCGTCGCCGCCACCTTGGCCATGGCGAAATCCTGATCCGTCGCCGTGCCCTGATCCAGCTTCCACGCTGCCTTCAGGGTCAGCAACTCCGCCGCCTCGATATCAATGGCCATATCGGCGAGCTTGAAGGATACACCCTGATTCTTGCCGATGGTCTTGCCGAACTGTTTACGCGTCGCCGCCCATTCGGTGGCCAGTTCGAACGCCCGTTGCGCGCGGCCAATGCACATGGCCGCAACCGACAGGCGCGTCGCGCCCAGCCATTCGTTGGCAACGTCAAAACCCTTGTCCGGCTCGCCCAGCACCTGTGACGACGGAACCCGACAGTCATCAAACTCCAGAATGCTGTTGTGATAACCACGATGGGAAACCGATTTGTAGCCCGGTTTTACTTCGAAGCCCGGCGTACCTTTATCCACCAGAAACGTGGTGATCAGTTTTTTGGGCCCACGAGAGGTTTCCTCCTCGCCGGTGGCGGCAAACAGAATCACATAGTCGGCGACATCGGCGTGAGAAATGAAATGCTTGATGCCATTGATGACATAGTCGTCACCATCGCGCTCGGCCCGGCATTTCATGGACCGCACGTCCGAGCCGGCATCCGGCTCGGTCATGGCCAGGCAATCCACCTTTTCGCCCCGGATGGTTGGCAACAGATAGTTTTCAACCTGATCACCGACACAGGCCTGAAGGATATTGCTGGGTCGTGCGACCGCATACTGAAGCGCAAAACTGGCGCGCCCCAGTTCACGCTCCAACAGACACAGCGACACCGTATCAAGACCTCCGCCGCCCAGTTCTTCGGGCATGTTGGCGGCGTAAAAGCCCATCTCCAGGGCTTTCCGGGTAATCTGTTCGGCAACCTCCGGGCGGACGCTATCGGTGGCTTCGACTTCCTCTTCGTGCGGATACAGCTCCTCTTCGACGAAAGCGCGAACACTTTCGACGATCATGGCGTGCTCTTCGGTCAGTCCAAAATTCATGACTTTACAGCCATCTGACGGCCGGCCTGTTCAGGAACGTCAAGGACACTGTGGGCTTCCATGACGGCATC
>JAJFIE010000247.1 GCA_021775275.1 Rhodospirillales bacterium
AAGCACGAGGTTAAAGGCCTTTTCCACACGTTCGGGGGTAGCACCACCACCAATATCGAGGAAGTTGGCTGGTTGACCACCGGCGTGCTGGATCATATCCATGGTTGCCATGGCAAGCCCGGCACCGTTGATCATGCAGCCGATATTGCCATCCAGCCCCACATAGCTCAGACCCCGATCTGTTGCCTTGGTCTCGCGCGGCTCTTCCTGGGATTTGTCGCGCAACTCGGAAATCTGCGGACGTCGGAACATGGCGTTATCATCGAAGGACATTTTGGCGTCCAGCGCGACGATTTCATCATCTTCCGTGACCACCAGCGGGTTGATTTCAACCATGGTTGCGTCGAGATCGCGGAACGCCCGGTAACAGGCCAGGATTGTCGAGACAGCCTGAGACATGAGTGCGTGATCGAAACCAAGACCAAAGGCGATTTCTCGGGCCTGAAAAGGCTGCATGCCCACAGCGGGCTCGACGCTGACCCGAATGACACTGTCGGGTTCGTCTTGCGAGATTTCTTCAATCTCCATACCGCCAGCGGCGGACGCTACAACCATCACACGTTCGGATTTCCGGTCGAGCACGAAGCCCAGATAGTATTCCGACTTGTACGCGGCGGCTTCTTCGACGTAGAGGCGATGAACCAGTTTTCCCCGTGGGCCGGTTTGATGCGTGACCAGCCGGATTCCAAGAAGGTCGCTGGCCGCTTGGTGGATGGCATTGGCGTCATCGCACAACTTGATTCCACCAGCTTTTCCCCGGGCGCCGGAATGAATTTGTGCTTTCACCGCCCAGCGCCGACCACCGATCTCGGTAGCCCGGTAAGCCGCCTGTTCCGGGCTGTAGGCGACCCCGCCCCGCGGGACGCGGACGCCAAACCCTGACAGTATTTCCTTGGCCTGATATTCGTGAATATCCATGTTTTCCTCTCCTCCCCAGGAGAAATTCGCATTGATAATTGTTGATGTGAGACCGGTTAGCTGGCTGCCGCCACGGCAATGGGAGCCGCCATCTGACGGTAATGTTCTTCCGCCGCCGCGACACCGCTACCGGCTTCCACAGGGATGCCAATATCCCGCATGGCCATTTCCGCCCCGGCAATGCCGGACAGCAACTGGATTTCACTGATCAGACCCAGATGACCGATGCGGAACACCTTGCCCGCGACTTTCGTCAGACCGGCGCCATAGGACAGGCCGTAACGCTGGTAGGCGATGGAGATAACCTGAGCCGCATCGAAGCCTTCGGGCACATAAATGGCGGATACTGTGTCGGAGTACCATTTGGGTTCTTTCGCCGCGAGCTTGAAACCCCAGCCATCGATGACGGCGCGGCGTACGCCTTCGGCCATGCGGTTATGGCGGGCAAAGACATTGTCCAGGCCTTCCGCCAGCAACATATCCAGTGCCGCGCGCAGGCCATAGAACTGCGTCGTCGCCGGGGTGTACGGGAAGTATCCGTCCTTGTTAGTCTTGATCATGTCGTCAAAACTGAAGAAGCAGCGGTTGCACTTGGCGCTCTTGGAGGCTTCGAGGGCTTTCTGGCTGACACCGACGATGGCGAGGCCGGTGGGCATCATGAACCCTTTTTGTGAGCCACTGACGGCGAGATCGACGCCCCATTCATCCATGCGAAAATCGATGCTGGCGATAGAACTGACGCCATCCACATACAACATGGCCGGATGTCCGGCGTCATCCATAACCTTGCGAACGCCAGCGATATCACTGGTCACGCCAGTTGCGGTCTCGTTCTGGCAAGCCAGAACGGCTTTGATTTCATGGTTTTTGTCGTCTTCCAGAACGCGGGCGTATTCCTCGAGCGGAACGCCTTCCCCCCAGTCAACATCAATGGCGATCACGTCCATGCCCTGACGCTCACACAGGTCGATCCACAAATGGGAGAACTGACCAAAGCGGCTTGCCAGTACCTTGTCGCCGGGTGACAGGGTATTGGTGATGGCAGCTTCCCAGCCACCGGTACCGGAGCCGGGAAACATGAAGACCTGACCGGTTTCAGTCTTGAAGACTTTCTTCAGATCGGCGAACAGCGGCAAAGTGAGTTCCGGGAATTTCGGCGAACGCTGATCTTCCATGGGAACGTTCATGGCCCGGCGGATCGCTTCAGGCACATTGGTGGGACCGGGAATGAAAATCGGGTTGTCGAACATGGCTCTTGTTCTCCGTTATTTGCCGCCTGCCGTGTCGCAACATGTCGCAGGCTGAATGTTTCCTAGTGTTAAATCGGAATTCCTGAAAAGAAACACCGTCCTCACCTCACCGTGTACGGCAATTAGCCTATATGGGACACACCTGCGAGAGGGGTGGTTTGATCTCTTTCGGGGTGGTGACGACCACCTGTTTGGGTGGGGGTGTCGCTCATGGGGCAAATATGTCGGTGATGTACTGACGAACGTTGACATTGAGCGGTCTTTGGCCCACGAAGCAGTCATGAGCAGTAATGAGAAACCCATATCATTTGTGACTCCCGGCGCGAGCGCCAACCCGATAACGGGTAGGGCGCTTGCTCAGGCCCGTGGTATCTCAAACTGGCTGTTTGTGGTCTGCTTCATGGTATTCGCCATGGTGGTTCTCGGTGGATTGACCCGGTTAACCCATTCCGGATTGTCCATGGTCGACTGGCGGCCCGTCACCGGGTGGCTGCCACCCCTGGATGATGCCCAGTGGATGGCCGTATTCGAGCTTTACAAACAATCGCCTGAATATAACCAGGTGAACCTCGGCATGACTGTGGATGGTTTCAAGGGTATTTTCTGGCTGGAGTTCATTCATCGCCTTCTTGGGCGGGCCATTGGCCTTGTGTTTGCGTTACCGTTTCTGTTTTTTATGGTCAGGGGATGGCTTGATCGACGGATCGTCCCCATGCTGGTTTTTTTCTTCGTCCTTGGTGGCCTGCAAGGCGCCCTCGGGTGGTACATGGTGAAAAGTGGTCTGGCCGATCAACCGGATGTCAGCCAGTACCGGTTAACGGCGCATCTCGGGCTTGCCGTGGTGATATACGCTTTCATGTTCCGGTTTGCCCTGCGTCTTCGCCATGGCTTCGATTCAGTACGGCCGATGATTGCACCCGGCCTGATCGGCCTGAGGCGATATGCCCGCGTGCTGCCGTTCATTGTATTCGTGACGCTGTTATCCGGTGGATTTGTCGCCGGCCTTGATGCCGGGTTTACCTACAACACATTTCCCCTGATGGATGGCATGCTGATCCCCGGCCAGTTGTACGACGGCACGCCAGCAATCATGAGCGCCTTCGAAGACATCATGACGGTGCAGTTCAATCACCGCTGGTTTGCCATGGCAACGCTGGTTGTTATCGGGATTTTCTGGATCATGTCGTTGCGCCGCCGCTTAGGAGTAGCGCAGCGACTGGCCATGCATCTGTTGCTGTTTTGTGTCATGGCGCAGGTTGCATTGGGGATTGCGACACTTTTGATGGTGGTGCCGGTGGCGCTTGGGACGCTCCATCAGGCCGGCGCGGTTGTATTGCTGAGCGCAACGATTTACGCTCTTCATACCATCGAATGGGGGCACATGAGCGAGTAAGTGACGATGGCAAGGAATAATCGGACAAAATTTTGGTCTACACCGTTGTCTTTACACCCTCATGTCGGTTATCTATCGTTTAGCAGCCAATGTTTTAAGGCATTATTTTTAGCAGGGATGGGCAAGGAACAAAGTAATGAGTGACGAGAAATTCCGCCTGGTAACACGTAGCGATTTTGATGGACTGGTATGTGCGGTTCTGCTCAAGGAGCTCGATATGATCGATGAGATCAAATTCGTGCACCCGAAAGACATGCAGGACGGCACCATCCTGGTTTCAGGCAACGACATCAGCACGAACCTGCCCTACGTGCCGGGCGTTCATATCGCGTTCGATCATCACGCAAGTGAGACGGTTCGTGTCGAGGACAAGCCCGACAACCACATCATTGACCCGGATGCGCCATCTGCTGCCCGTGTGGTCTATGACTATTACGGCGGCGCGGAAGCATTTCCAAATGTGTCATCGGACATGATGGATGCGGTCGATAAGAGTGATTCGGCGCAATTCAGTAAAGAAGAAATCCTTAATCCCGGTGGATGGGTATTGTTGAACTATCTGATGGATTCACGGACCGGACTTGGCCGGTTCAAGGAATTCCGGGTCTCAAACTACCAATTGATGATGCAGCTCATTGATTATTGCCGCGATCATACCATTGAAGAAATACTGAACCTTCCGGACGTGAAGGAACGTGTCGAGCTATACGAATCCCACGATGGCAAACATCGTGATCAGATTGAGCGGTGCGCCACGGCTCACAGCAACCTGGTGGTCCTCGACCTGCGCGGTGAAGAGACCATCTTTGCCGGGAACCGCTTCATGATTTACGCCCTGTATCCGGACTGCAATATTTCAATTCATATCCTCTGGGGTCTGAACAAACTAAATACCGTTTTTGCCACGGGTGGCTCCATCACCAACCGGACATCGAATACCAATATTGGTGAGTTGATGTTAAAGTACGGCGGCGGCGGACATGAAGCTGCCGGTACATGTCAGGTCGAAAATGATGACGCCGATCGGGTTCTTGGCGAACTGATCGAGGCCATTACAGCCGCGGGCTAACGGTTGGCAGATGATGCCAGCCGTAGGATAGCCTGGATTAGGACGCATTCATGAAACGTTGGCCGCGAACTCCGGAAACACTTGCGGCCTTCATCGCCGTAGCGATGATGCTGGCGTTATTGTCTGGACTTAGCGGATGTGCGTCCGGCGATACGCCATTGGGGCGGGTTCTCGATTCAATCGGTTCCGGTGTTGCCTACCCGCTTTCGCCTGAGGCCGAACAGGAACTTGAACGGTTCGATACGGCTTACTATCAGATTGCGGGCAGCGGCGATGATCAGGGACAGCTTCGCCATTTTCGCGATGCGTTTCGCCGCATCAGGCTGAACTATGTTCAGCCTGTGGATGATCGCAGTCTCGTTAATGCCGCCATTGATGGCGTCACAGCAAGTGACCTGACCGTTAGCGACGTGACACCGCGCGCCGTTGTTGAACGGGGGCTGGATGCCATGCTGGCGTCACTCGATCCGCACTCCAGTTATCTGAATCCGAAAGAATTTCAGGAGACCCAGGTGTCGACCAAAGGGCAATTTGGCGGGCTTGGCATTGAAATCACGCTGGAAAACGAAACCGTCAAAGTTGTTGCGCCGATTGAGGAAACCCCTGCGGCGCTGGCTGGGATGAGTGCTGGCGATTTGATCACCCATGTGGACGGCGAAGATATTCGGGGCAAGGGACTTGCCTATGCGGTAAACCTGTTGCGTGGCGATCCGGGGGACCCTGTGGTGATTACGGTCGTCCGCGAAGGCGTGGTCGGATCATTCGATGTTTCCATTACCCGGGCCATTATCAAGGTGCGGTCCGTGCGCTGGCGATTGGAAGGCGATATTGGTTATATCCGCGTCAATAGATTTACGGAACGGGTTGAGCCGGGAATTGTCGAGGCCATGAACGCCCTGCGCGATGCGCTGGGTGGCGAGATGGCTGGTCTCGTGCTGGACCTGCGCAACAATCCGGGCGGTCTGCTGGATCAATCCATTATTCTTGCCGATGCTTTTCTCGATGATGGCCGGATTGTTTCCATCAAGAGCCGGGAAGACGACAATCAGCGGTCCCACAATGCCAGTCCTGGCGATATGGCGTCGGGATTGCCCATGGTTGTCTTGATCAACGGCGGCTCCGCGTCTGCTTCTGAAATTGTCGCTGGTGCATTGCAGGATCATGGCCGGGCGACGGTTATGGGAACGCAGTCATTTGGCAAGGGCTCCGTGCAGACTATTTCACCACTTCCCGTGGAAGGCGCTTTACGCCTGACCACGGCGCTTTATTACGCGCCATCAGGACGTGTTATTCAGGCAGAGGGAATCCTGCCCGATATTGTTCTGAAACGCGAAAAAACCGGGACGGAACAGGGCGATATTACCCGTGAAGCTGATCTTCCCCATTCCTTATCCGGCGCCGGGACTCTCACCGGGGCCGATGGACCTGTGATTGATGCCGCCAGATGCCAACCGGTTAGCGATCTGGAAGACCCGGAACTTGCCTGCGCGCTTGGTTTTCTGCATTCCGCTTCTTCGGCGGCATTTTTGTCATCGGTTGGTGCGCAACCGCCGTCCTGATTTAAACATCTTCGCTGTACCTATCATTTTCCCAATCTGGTCTATTCCCTTTGGGCTTTATTTTTCATATTCATCCAGAATACGGGTGCTACCGGCGAGGCTTGATGTCAGAAAAATCTACACAGTGGAGTGACGGGATCGATACATCCCCTGATGTTGCCGATGAGGTCAAGTACACCACGTGCTACATGTGCGCTTGTCGGTGCGGCATTAAAGTTCATCTGAAGGACGGTAAGGTCCGTTATATTCAGGGAAATCAGAATCATCCCATTAATCGCGGTGTGTTGTGCGCCAAGGGCTCGGCGGGCATCATGACCCAGTATTCGCCTGCCCGTTTGCAAAAACCATTAAAGCGTGTCGGCCCTCGCGGTAGCGGCGAGTTTCAGGAAATCGAATGGGATGAAGCGCTGGAAACTGCGGCGTCGTGGCTTGGAAATATTCGCAAGACCGACCCGAAGAAGCTGGCGTTTTTTACCGGGCGTGACCAGAGTCAGGCGTTGACCGGATGGTGGGCGTCGCAATTCGGCACACCCAACTACGCGGCGCACGGCGGGTTCTGTTCCGTCAACATGGCGGCGGCGGGGCTATACACAATCGGTGGATCGTTCTGGGAGTTCGGTGAGCCGGACTGGGATCGTACCAGATATTTCCTGATGTTCGGCGTCGCTGAGGATCACGATTCCAACCCTATCAAAATCGGCCTGAGCAAGCTCAAGTCACGCGGCGTCAAGTTCGCGTCGGTCAATCCCATTCGTACGGGATATTCCGCCATCGCCGATGAATGGATTGGCATTCGGCCCGGCACCGACGGGCTGTTCATTATGGCATTGATCCATGAGTTGCTTCACGCCGACAAGATCGATCTGGATTATCTGGTCCGCTACACCAACGCGCCCTGGTTGGTCATCCAGGACCCGGGTGCTGCGGACGACGGCCTGTTTGCCAGAGACGAAGATGGCAATCCGTTGTGCTGGGACAATGAGACCAACGGTCTGGCGAATGCCGGCCTGGCAACAGTTAAGCCTGCCATGGTCGGTGAGCGAAAACTTGCCGACGGTCGAACAGCCGTTCCGGCATTCCATTTGCTGGCCGAACGCTACATGGACGCACAATATGCGCCTGACAGTGTGGCCGAGGAAACCGGCATTGCTGCGGATGATATCCGTCGGATTGCGGCCGAGATTGCCCATGCTGCATTCGAAGAGGAAATTCGTCTGGACGTTCCGTGGGTGGACTGGGCGGGCCGTCATCATGACCACATGATCGGTCGCCCGGTGGCCATGCACGCCATGCGCGGCATTTCGGCTCATTCCAATGGATTTCATACATGCCGGGCGCTGCACCTGCTTCAGGTTCTGATCGGCAGCATCGATTGCCCGGGCGGTTTTCGCTACAAGCCGCCATTCCCGAAACCCATTCCGCCCGGCATGAAGCCTGCCGGAAAACCGGGACAGGTGGCGCCCGATCAGGTCTTGCCCGGCCCGCCGCTGGGCTTTCCCACGGGTCCCGAAGACCTGCTGGTTGATACGGACGGCACGCCTCAACGCATCGATAAGGCGTTTTCATGGGAGTTCCCGGTTGCCGCCCATGGCATGATGCACTCGGTCATTACCAACGCCTGGAAGGGTGATCCGTATCCGATCGATACCCTGATGATGTTCATGGCCAACATGAGTTGGAATTCTTCCATGAATACAGTAGGCGTCATGGAAATGTTGACGGACAAGGACGAGGAGACCGGCGAGTATAAAATCCCCCGGATCATTTATTCCGACGCCTATTATTCGGAAATGGTCGCCTATGCTGACCTGATCCTGCCGGACACCACGTATCTGGAACGTCACGATTGTATATCTCTGCTCGATCGCCCCATTTCAGAAGCCGATGCGGTGCAGGACGCCATCCGACAACCGGTTCTGGAACTTGACCGCGATGTTCGCCCGTTTCAGTCCATGTTGATTGACCTGGGTTCCCGGCTGGGATTGCCTGGGTTGACCAATGAGGACGGCTCACCCAGGTATCCGGGCGGTTATCCTGATTATATCGTCAATCACGAACGCGCGCCGGGCATCGGATCACTGGCGGGGTGGCGCGGTGAGGATGGCGCGTCCCATGGCAGAGGGGCGCCCAACCCTAAACAGCTTGACCGTTATATTGAAAACCAGTGCTTCTGGAGCTTCCCCATTCCGCGGGAGCAACGATTCTACAAGATGGCCAACAAGGGGTACCTGGAATGGGCCACGGAAATGGGATTCCTCGCGGCGCCCGAGCCTATTGTTTTGCAGATTTATTCCGAGCCGATCCAGCGGTTCAGAAATGCCGCTCGGGGCCACGGCGCCATCCAGCCGCCGGAGCAGGACCGTCAACGTGTGGATAGCTACTTCGATCCGTTGCCTGTGTGGTACCCACCCATGGAAGGCGCCATGGTCGACCTCGACGACTTCCCGTTACACGCTCTCACCCAACGCCCCATGCATATGTACCATTCATGGGGCGCCATGAATGCCTGGTTGCGCCAGATTACCAACCGCAACCGGCTGTATATGAGTATACGCATGGGTGAGAAGTTGGGCATATCCGATGGCGATTGGGCCTGGGTAACCAGCCATCACGGCAAGATCAAGGTTCAGGTTGGCTTGATGGATGGCGTTAACGACGACACCGTCTGGACGTGGAATGCCATTGGCAAGCGCTCCGGGGCGTGGGGACTGAAGCATGACGGTCCGGAGGCCAGGAAAGGCTTCCTGCTTAATCATCTCATATCCGATCTGCTGCCCGCACGCGAAAACGGTTATCGTTACGCCAATGCGGACCCGGTGACGGGGCAGGCAGCCTGGTATGATCTGCGGGTCCGGGTGGAAAAAGCAGGAGGTGATTCTGCAACCGACAGTGACGTCAACCAACCGCAGTTTGATGATCTTACACGGCCAGAACTGGGTACTGCGCCGGATGTGCTGCGTTACGGGGAAACTTTCCGCAAACCGGGTGGGGGCAATTGAGATGACCTCGCTCCCCCAAACCACAACCAGAAAGCTCGGGCTTGTCATTGATCTTGATACCTGTGTCGGATGTCATGCTTGTGCGGTCAACTGCAAGGAATGGAATACCGGCGGCCATATGGCCCCGTTGACGGACCTGGAGCCTTATGGTCATGAGCCGGACGGTGTGTGGTTCAATCGCATCCATTCTTATGAAGTAATCTCGGATCAGGGATCAAAGGCCGGGCAGACCGTTCATTTTCCACGGTCGTGTCTGCATTGCGAAAAAGCGGCTTGTGTCACGGTTTGCCCCACGGGGGCTTCATACAAACGGATGGAAGACGGCATTGTACTGGTCAACGAGGACAAATGTATTGGCTGCAAATTATGCAGTTGGGCTTGCCCCTATGGCGCCCGGGAGTTTGATGCGGATCAGGGTGTTATGAAGAAATG
>JAJFIE010000248.1 GCA_021775275.1 Rhodospirillales bacterium
AGGGCCGCATCTTTGGCGCCGAAGAAGCAATGCAGAAAGGCCTTCTCACACGTGTCGTGCCGGATGATCAGGTCGAAGAGGAGGCATTCGCAACGGCAGGGCGAATTGCCGAGGGTGCGCCGCTGGTGGCGCGGGCTCACAAGAAGTTCGCCAAACGGCTTGATGATCCGTCACCCCTGAGTGAGTCCGAACTCGACGAAGGCTATGCCTGTTACGACAGCCAGGATTTCCAGATTGGCTACAGGGCGTTTCTCACCAAGGAAAAACCGGATTTCGAGGGGCGCTGAACCATGAGCGAACGTGTCGGCCCCCTTGCCGGAGTAAAAGTGATCGAATTGGCGCACATCATGGCGGGGCCGGTCTGCGGGTTGATGCTGGCTGACATGGGGGCCGATGTCATCAAGGTTGAAAAAAATCCCGGCGGTGATGACAGCCGCCGTTTCGTCCCCCCAACTCACGGCGATGAAGCGGCCGCCTTCATGATGATGAACCGCAACAAACGCGGCATCGCGCTCGATCTGAAAAGTGAAAGTGGCAAGGGGATTCTCCGCCGTCTCTTGAAAGACGCAGATGTGGTAATCGAAAATTACCGCAAGGGCACCATGGAAAAACTGGGTTTTAGCTATGACACGCTGAAGGACATAAATCCGGCGCTGATTTATGTCGAGCTATCCGGGTTTGGGCGAACGGGCCCCTATGCTGATCGAGGTGGCTTTGACCTGATCGCCCAAGGCATGAGCGGCCTGATGAGCGTCACGGGTGAGGGACCGGGACGACCGCCATGCAAAGTGGGGCCGCCCGTAACGGATATTACCGCTGGTATTCTAGCCGCCATGGGCACGCTTGCGGCTTACACTCACCGTCTCAAGACCGGCGAAGGGCAAAAAGTCGACACCTCTTTGTTCGAGGCCGGGATTACCCACACCTATTGGCAATCCGCAATCGCGCTGTCCACGGGTGTAGCTCCCGGCCCCATGGGATCGGCGCATCCTCTGAATGCACCCTATCAGGCATTCCAGACCAGTGACGGCTGGATCACGGTTGGCGCGGCGAACCAGAAGAACTGGCTCAAGCTGCTCGACGCTCTTGATCATCCCGAACTGGCTGATGATCCGCGCTTCGCCGATAACCATGACCGGATTACCCATCTAAAAGAACTGGAAGACAGCCTTAGCCCGATCTTCCGTGACCAATCGAGCGATGAATGGCTCGAACGTCTGGAGGCGGTCGGCGTGCCGGCAGGACCAGTATTTGATGTCTGTCAGATGCACACCGATCCACAGACCCTGGCCCGCGATATGGTTGTTGATGTGGAGCACAGCCGTGAAGGCACGATCAAAACCATCGGCCTGCCAGTCAAGTTTTCTGCAACGCCGGGCAAGGTGAACCACGGCGCGCCGGTCTATGGTGAGCATACCCATGAGGTTCTCACTGAATGCGGTTATGGTGAGGATAAAATAGACGAACTAGTTTCATCCGGTGTGGTGGTGACTGCATCGTGATAAAGAAAACCCTGAAAGCCGAACCCTTGACGTCTGAAGCCTTCGAAGGCTTCGGGGATGTATTGATGGTGAGTGGCGCAGCACCCCACCGTGATGAATTTGCCGGAAACATTGAAAATCGTCGTGCCGAAGCTCGGGCAAATCTGACGTTCATTCATGCCGTTCCAAAACCACCGCTGATCGGTGCGGTAGAACGACACGCTTTTTCCAGCCAAACGTTCGTGCCGATGAACGGGATCAGTTATCTGGTTGGAGTTTGCCCGCCCGCAACCGATGGAGGGCCCGACCTAAACGGTCTTGTTGTTTTTGTTGCGTCTGGGGGGCAGGCGGTGAACTATGATGCCGGAGTTTGGCATTCCCCGCTCAGCGTGCTCGACCGACCCGGTGAATTTGTCATGCTGCGCTGGGACGACGGCAGTGAGCAGGATACGGAGATCATCAAGATCAAGCAGCCGGTTGAAGTTCAAATCAGCTGAGAACTGGCTGATCCTCCTTCGATATTTTTCAATTCCCTCGGCTATGGGTTCTCATCCGACGTTATGGTATCTGAGTTCTGCAATGAGGCGAATAAGGAAGAAAGCGCTTTGCATTAATAAGGTCTGCTGAAGAAACCATTGCGATCAGTTTATGCTGGTGGGATTTCAATAACATGCCCCTGATATGATCTTTGCATCCCCGGTTTTTCTCTGTTCGACAGAGAAATTCATCAGAGACGAGTTCGCCCGAGACTACGTCCACCACCACTCGACCACCGTATTTCCCCAGGTATTTTACACCCTATATGCAAACAGTGAAGCGATTAGCTCGCAGAATTGACAGAAATCAATGTAAGTCGTGGGCGGTGGCCTATGATAGGCCCGCATGAGTACGGTGCCGGCGGAAGTGCGAGAAATTGAGCATGAAACGGTCGCACCCTACGAGAAAAACACACTAAAGGTATTCTGGTGTTTCAGGTTCGGATTCATGGCAGAGGTGGGCAGGGTGTTGTGACAGCCGCTGAACTGTTGTCCGTGGCGGCCTTTATCGAAGGCAAACATGCCCAGGCATTTCCCAACTTCGGGTCCGAACGCATGGGCGCTCCGGTGGTGTCGTTTTGCCGACTCGACGACAAGGAAATCCGCCTGCGTGAACCCATTCAGGAACCGGATGCCCTGATCATTCAGGATACCACCCTGCTACATTCCGTGAATGTGTTTCAGGGATTGAAGACCGACGGATACATTCTGATAAATTCGACCCGCACTTTTGACGATTTGGATATTGCCGATTTTGTCGCCGGATTTCCACCTCACCACGTCTGTGATGTCGGTGCGACGGAATTGGCTATGAAGCATGTGAAGAGACCCGTCCCCAACGCCGCCCTGCTTGGTGGTTTCGCAGCCATTTCAGGACAACTTCATATGGACTCGGTGGCCGAGGCCATTATGGAAAAATTCCCGGGTGTTATTGGAGAAGCCAATGTCGCCGCTGCCAGGGAAGCTTTCCATATCGCCAGGGCCGCCTGACAGGAAACGGGAAATGCTGAAACAGATGGAAGGATCAGAAGCCGTTGCAAGAGCCGTCGCGTTGTGCCGGCCTGAAGTCGTTTGCGCTTACCCGATCACACCCCAGACCCATATCGTTGAAGGGGTCGGCGCATTGGTTAAAGACGGAACATTGGACAATTGTGAATTTATCAACGTCGAGTCGGAATTTGCTGCCCTGTCGGTCGCTATCGGCGCGTCCGCTGCTGGCGCTCGCAGTTACACAGCAACAGCCAGCCAGGGCCTGCTATTCATGGGAGAAGCCGTCTATAATGCAGCAGGTCTGGGCCTACCCATCGTTATGACCATCGGTAATCGGGCCATCGGCGCACCCATCAATATCTGGAACGATCACTCCGATAGCATGTCCATGCGCGATGCTGGCTGGATTCAATTGTATGCTGAAACCAATCAGGAAGCCCTCGACCTGCACATCCAGGCCTTCCGGTTAGCTGAGGAATTGAGTTGTCCTGTCATGGTCTGCATGGATGGTTTCATTCTTACCCACGCATACGAACGATTGGACATTCCAGATCAGGATGAAGTCGACGCATTTCTACCAGCTTTCGATCCGGTACAGATTCTTGATCCTGATAATCCCTACTCCATCGGTGCGATGGTCGGTCCTGACGCCTTCACTGAGGTGCGCTACCTGGCGAATGATACACAACTACAGGCATTGCGCCTTATTCCGGAAATCGGTGACGTGTTCAAAGGCGTGTTTGGTCGAGACTCCGGGGGACTGATACACGAATACAAGACAGAAGGCGCTGAAACCATCGTCGTTGCGTTGGGATCAGTCAACGGTACCATTAAGGATGTCATTGACGGCATGCGTGGTGATGGTGTCGGTATCGGATCAGTGAGCATCTGTTCGTTCCGTCCGTTCCCTCTTGATGAATTGAGAGATGCACTTAGCGGCGCGAAACGGGTCGTGGTTATTGAAAAAAGTCTGGCCCCTGGATTAGGCGGTGTCGTCGCTTCCAATGTCCGCACATCGCTGCGCGACGCAGGCCTGGCAGTCTATACGGTTATCGCAGGCCTCGGCGGACGCGCCATCACCATGGCATCATTGCAGGAAGTCTTCAAAGCGGCCGACGATGACCGACTGCCGGATATTCAATTTCTCGATCTCGATCACGCGGCGGTAGAGCATGAAATCATCCGCGCCCGCAGGACAAGGCGTTCCGGCCCGACAGCCGAACACATCCTGCGCCAGAAGGCAGGGGGAGCCGGAAAATGAAGGATCAAGCCCCGCAAACCATCAAATACTATCAGACCGGCACTCGCACTGTCGGCAACCGGCTGCTCGACGACACCAAACGGACAGTACAGGCCAGCATGGGTCGATCCAACTCCATCACGTCCGGTCACCGGGCATGTCAAGGTTGCGGTGAAGCCCTCGGTGCGCGCTATGCACTGGATTCTGCATTACGCGCCGCGGATGGCCAATTGGTCGCCGTTAACGCCACCGGCTGCCTGGAGGTCTTTACCACCCCATATCCGGAAACATCATGGCAGATCCCCTGGCTCCATTCCCTGTTCGGGAATGCGCCAGCCGTCGCCACTGGGGTCGCGGCAGCGCTACGCGTCAAAGGCCGCAAGGATGTCAAGGTTATCGCCCAGGGCGGCGACGGTGGTACGACCGACATCGGATTCGGTTGCCTGTCCGGGATGTTCGAACGCAACGATGATGTGCTCTATATCTGTTACGACAACGAAGCCTA
>JAJFIE010000249.1 GCA_021775275.1 Rhodospirillales bacterium
TCACCAACGTTGATCAACTCCCTGTCATAAACACATCGTACCGGGTGGATTTACCGGTGATCTGATGGGAAGGAGGACGGATACCCTGCATGGGATCGCCTCGCCGGGGCCACTTCAACACCACGCGTTTGCTGGCGGTGGCGAGCGCAACCTTCATGAGTTCGTCGGAATCCTCATCCGTGCCGACGATCTCGCGGATCAGACGCAACTCGTTTTTGACCAGGGCGGACTTCCTGCGCGGCGGATGCATGGGATCGACCAGCACCACTTCAGGCGCCAGAGATGCCAGCAGGTCCCGGGCATCCCCATGAAGGAGCGTCATGCGAGAGATGACATCCGCCACATCGCCACCGGCCTGGATGGCCCGCGTCATTCCTTGTTCCAGCAAGCGGTGCATTTCAGGCGACCGCTCGATCAGAGTGACCTGGGCGCCCAGTGAGGCCAGCAAAAACGCATCGCGCCCGAGGCCGGCGGTGGCATCTACTATATCAGGTGTTTTACCGTCTTTCATGCCGATGGCTTTGGGCAGAGCCTGACCGCGTCCGCCGCCAAAGCGAAACCGATGCCCCACGGCCCCGCCTGTAAAATCACAGACCAGCCTGTCCGGGAAATCACAAACCGGACTGTCAGGTTCAGCTGTCATATCTGCCCAAAAAGGTTATGCCACATCGTCATACCAGCCCCTGTCTTTCGGGTTGATCGCCGTCGCACCTGTGGTGAGATAACGGATCATCCAGCTAATGCCCCACGTCGATAGCCCAAGGACTGTGAGGATCATCATTCCGATCCATGGCTTGCCGCCTTCAACGCCGGGCAGGATGCCGAGCATGACAAGAACCGGCACGAAATTGAGCAACAGGAACAGCGCCCCGAACACCAGCCCGACCCAATAAATTGCACGCCCAAACTTCCTCAACATCAATCGCCCTCCTCTACGACCTTGACCGCCGCCAATACAACATCGGGCCCGCTATTTTCCTGACTGATTACAGGAGAAAGCTCACGCCGGAGTTTACGCGCAAAGGCGCGGGAGAAGTCGCCATAGTCATCTGCAATCTCAATGAAAGCACCCGGGCCGCTCATCACCTGGTCGCGGTAGTATGCAGTCAGATCGTAGGGATAGCTATCGCTATACGTGACGATAGGCAAACCGTTGACGACAATTCCCAGGGCGTTTGCCAGGCGCCCCGACACAGATGGTGCGACACCGATATTGTTGCGACCATCGCCCGATACATCGATTTTCAACTGGTGTCCTTCAAATTCATTCTCGGCGATCAGACGAACGCCAAAGCCGATGGCCGTGCCAATTCCGGTAAAGAGACGGTCGACGCTACGCTTGACGTTTTCTACCTTGGCGGCGAATGACAAGACACTGCCCGAATCGCTCAGCAGGTGCCAGGGGATCATGTGTTGCTCGTTAACTTCCGAACTCCATTGGAACAGGGTTACGGCGACGCCGTTCTGCTGCGCAATCAGGTCAATGATTTCGGGTGTCCGGAAGGCATTGGCGATCCCCGTCATCAAAAGATCGTATTCAAATCCATCGATGCTGATGGAGGTATCGACCGCGAGGACAAGTTCTATTGATACCGGCGTTTTTGCCTGTGCGTGTTCACCATACAGCAGCAGCGCCACCACCGCACAAACGGCCTTTGCGGTTTTCAAGGCGGAAATCGGAAAGAGTCTATGGCGCAAATCGACTTTCAAACGCTCGCTTGAGGGCGCCGAGAGGGCCTTTGGGTGTCTCGCTCCCGGGCCCGAAACCGCTTTTCACCATGCCTTCCCTGATTCGGGCCTTGATCCGGCGGGGTAATCCGAAGGTCGTCAGCACGTCCTGGATTCGGCGATCCAGATAGCCCCAGGTATCAGGGTAATCGCCTGTTTTATCGTCCACGCCATCAGGCATATCCGAGAGCCAGTACAGCACCGTTGTTGTGTAGACCGGAACGAGCAGCCCACGCTTGGTATAGTAATTCCAGTCAGACGAGCGATCACCCGCCTCGTACCACATGGCATTCACGCTGCGCATGGTGTTTTTGGCCGCTATGGGCGCATTAATCGGAATCGCCAGCCACGCCAGGCATCGGCGCAGGGCCTCGCGGTGTTCGGCATTGGCCATGATCCGCGTCTTAACACACACGGCAATACGGTCTCTGATCCGCATAGAGTCCAAATCTTCAGCCTTGAGGGCTTCAAGCATGCGCGCGTCGGCCCACTGCGACCAGCAATCGGCCCATTGCGACAGGCCGCGCGGAAACACCCGCTGCACCATGATGGCATCAAACCCGGTGGCTTTGGCGCCCGCTTCAAGCGCCGTCATGGTCCAGCCGTCAAACGGCACATGTTTCAGCCCGGCCAGCATGATCTGTTCACGAATGGCTTCCTTGTCCAAGGATACGTCCCTTTTGTCAGGCACCGTTTTCTCCTGTCATGTCTTCTTCTGCCAATTGCGGCGTTACGGTTTCCGGTTCTCGCTGACTTAATTCTTCATTGTAGCCGAAGGATGTCAAATCATCCATGCGCATGGGGTAGAGGATGCCGTCCAAATGATCGCATTCGTGTTGCAACAATCGCGCATGATAGCCCGAAACCTCCTCTTCGATGGAATCTCCGGCCAAATCCAGCGCCTGCACGCCAATCCGTTTAAACCGCGGCACCAGTCCGGACATCCCCGGCAGCGACAGACAGGCTTCG
>JAJFIE010000250.1 GCA_021775275.1 Rhodospirillales bacterium
CAACACCAAGATTCTTGAGCTTGATCTGGATGCTGACGGCACTGCGGAAACGGAGATCGAAATGCAGAACGTTGATGCTGCGACCCTCGAGGAAAGTGACTTCACAACGGGCATCTTGGCATAATAGTTATCCCTTGAATCAAAGGGTTAGTACGGTCTAGGCTGACTTCATCCAAATTGTGGAGAGAAACATCGTGGCGGAGAAAAAGACGCCCGCAGCGGCACGGAAAACGCCAACCAGGCCGCGTTCCGCCACCGGGCGCGTCAAATCGGCGTCCGGGAAACCGTCCGCAAAAAAAACGACGAAGCCGCCTGTGAAGAAGGCCGCTGCGGCAATTACCAGCAAGACGTCCTCACGTCCTGCCACGACGAAGTCTGCTGCGCGAAAAGCCGCGCCGAAATCCCCTGCCCCCAAAAAAACTGCGCCCGGAACTGATGAAGCGCAGGAACCAAAACTCGAGATTTCCGCGTCGCGGCAGTTTAATGCATGGCTCGCCGAAAACCGTGTCAGTCTCGGTTTTACGACCTATCAGACGGGCAAGGTTTTTCTGATCGGCCTGCAACAGAACGGTCGCCTGTCTGTTTTCGAGCGGACCTTTAACCGCTGCATGGGCCTTTGCGTTCATGAGAACCAGCTTTACATGAGCTCTCTCTACCAACTCTGGCGATTCCAGAATGCCCTGGCGCCGGGGCAGGTTCACGACGGCTTTGACCGTGTCTATGTCCCCATCAACGGCCATACGACGGGTGATCTCGATATTCATGACATCGCTGTCGATTCCGATGGGCGCGTGGTGTTCGTGAACACACTGTTCAGTTGCCTCTCGGTAGTTGATGAAAGCGCCAGTTTCGCTCCCATCTGGAAACCGCCTTTCGTATCCAAAATTGCCGCCGAGGACCGGTGCCATCTGAATGGTCTGGCGATGGAAAATGGCAAACCCCGTTATGTCACGGCGGTCGCGGAAACGGACGTGCCGGACGGATGGCGGGAAAAGCGGTCGGGCGGCGGCTGTATCATCGATGTGGACAGCAATCAGGTTATCACCCGAAACTTGTCCATGCCCCATTCCCCACGGGTTTACCGCGATAAACTGTACGTGCTGAATTCCGGCACGGGTGAGTTCGGCAGCGTTGATCGAAGCACCGGCGACTTTCAGCCAATGACGTTCTGCCCCGGATATATGCGCGGGTTGTCCTTTCATGGCGACTTCGCCGTGATCGGGTTATCCAAACCACGGGAAAACAGGACGTTCTCCGGCCTGCCTCTGGACGCAAACCTCACGGACAAGAATGCCGAAGCGCAATGCGGTCTCTACATCATTGATCTTCGCACCGGGGATGTTGTTCACTGGATGCGGATTGAGGGGATCGTTCAGGAACTCTACGACGTTGTGTTTCTGGAGAACGTCATTCGTCCCAAGGCGCTTGGTTTCAAATCAGACGAAATCCGGCGGACCATTACCGTTGGGAATATGGCTGCTCTGTAGTCAATGGGCTCCCACAATCTGGTTAGTATGGTAGAGTCATTCTGGGAAAAACGACTCTGACGGGCAGAGGGTATGAAAGAATTACTTTCACGACTGATGGCGTCGCCACGAATCGCAGTGGAACTGTTTGTTTCCTCGCTGTTCGCCAACATTCTCGCCCTGGCAGGCTCCCTGTTCGTCATGCAGGTCCTGAACCGGTACGTCGCACACGGTGTAAACTCTACGCTGGCGACACTGGTGGCGGGTGTGATGATCGCCATGGTGCTGGAATATATCTTCCGCCAGACCCGCATGAAGATTGCCCGTGGCATCAGCGTCATCCCGGATGAATACGCAGCGTTCAAGGGGTTCAGTATTCTCACCCGCGCCAAGACATCCGCCATGGAAAAAATTCCGCCGGAAACCCGCCGGGAGATGCTCAACGGCATGCAGGCGGTGGAAACCGCCTATAACGCAACAAATGTCACGGCGGTGCTTGATGTGCCGTTTTCGCTCATGTTCGTCGGTGTGTTGTATATTATGGAGCCCCGCATAGCGCTTGTTGTGGTGTGTTTCATTGTGGCGGTCTTTTTGTTGGGCATCTATGGCCAACGATCCATGCGCACACAGACGTCTGAATCGCAGGAGGCCAGCGGGGCGGGTAGTGCACTGATCAGCTCCGTGACGCGTGAAGCCGATACCATTCGCGCCTTCAATGCGGGGACATTCCTGCGCCGTGCATGGCGTCATCATCAGGGCCGTGTGCAGGGTTTGCGGCGCGATATGACGGCGCGTCAGGGCGTGGTTCAGACCATTACGCAGAGTGCCAACGGCCTGATGAGTGTCGTGGTCATTGGCGTGGGCGCGTTGCTTGTGGTCGCCGGGGAGATGGATGTCGGGCTTATGATCGGCGCAAACATCCTGGCATCCCGCGCCTTGCAGCCGATCTCCAAGTTTTCCCAGTTAGGGGGCGCCTTTGCCAAGGCGCGCGAGGCGATGGCCAGTTTCGAGCAGCTCAACGATGTTCCGCTTGAAGCGGAACAGGGCTCGGCGATCACCGATTACCGCGGTGCGATAGAATTCCGGGACACGGCATTTTCCTATGAAGGCAGCAATACGCCACTGTTTGAATCCCTTGATCTGCAACTGGATGCAGGGAGCGTTCTGATTATCACCGGCAACAATGGCACGGGGAAGACCACGTTTGCCCGGTTATTGATGGGTTTGCTGGAACCCTCACGCGGCCAGATTCTTGTCGACGGACTTGATCTGCAACAGGTTGCGCCGGAGTGGTGGCGGCGACAGGTTCTGTATTTGCCACAGGAGCCCTCGCTGCTGAATGCAACAATCGAGGAGAATTTACGGGTTAACAATCCCGACATGGAGGCCGATGCCATCAACCGGGCCATAGATGCGGCGGGTCTTCGTCGTTTTCTGGACGAAAGCCCCCATGGTCTGGCGACACAGATTGCTGACAATGGCTGGCGTTTGTCGGAAGGCATCCGCCGCCGACTGGCGCTCGCCCGGGCATTGACCTCGGAAGCGAATATCGCTGTTATCGACGAACCGACGGAAAGTCTGGATGCGGACGGTTGCGCCGCCGTTCATGCGGTTCTGGGTGAACTGGCCCGCCGTGGCCGCACCATCATTATCATGTCCCATGACGCCAATGTGGTGAAGGGGGCGCATACCGTGGTGGACCTGAACGCCAAACCCGTACCGGAAATCCGGCGGTTTGACGCATCGACGCAAGCGACTGATCATCAGGGCGCAGCGCCCACACCGGCTGCACAACCGCAGCCGCCCGTTAATCAACAGGCCCCCGCGCCTGCCTCGGCGGCGGATACAGGCGCGCCCGCCCCGGACAGCACCCCGCCAACGGGTGACGATGGTGTGAACAGGGAAGAGAAGAAACCTGCCGTTGCCGCCAAACAGGCGCCAAAGAGGAAAACCAGGAAAAACAGTATCGATGGTGACCATATTGCCCTGTCCCAGGTCCGGACGACCGTAGGGGAACCATCATGAGTGAGGTTCTTGATCGCGAGTTCACGGCGTCTGAAGATACGGGAACATCACCCCATGCGGTGCTCGGTTTATGTAGCCTTCTGGTAATTGCTTTTTTTACCTGGGCCATGGTGAGCGAACTGGACATTGTCAGTATGACCACGGGGGAAGTTGCGCCATCATCGCAGGTGAAAACCGTGCAGCATCTTGAGGGCGGTATTGTCCTCGAAATACTGGTTCGCGACGGCGATACCGTGTCTGCGGGCCAACCGTTGATCATCCTGGAACCAACGGCCTCGGGTGCGGATGTCGGTGAATTGCAGGTCCGCCTGACAGCCCTCAAGGCCGACATCGCGCGTTTCGATGCGTTGGCGCGTGGCGAGGATACAGTAGTCTTTCCGGATGATCTTGTGGCGCAACATGCGGATATTGTCGCTCAGTCCGCCCAGCGATTTACCGCGCAATTCCGGCGGCACCAGAGCGACATGACGCGCCAGAAAGAAACCATCCAGCAACGGACACTGGAAATCCGCGAAATTGACTCCCGTATCCGGAACGGCAAAAAAAGCCTGAAACTGGTTCAGGAGCAGGTCTCGATCAGTGAGGAGTTGATGGCCGAAGACCTCACCAACCGCTTCGTGCACCTGAATCTACTCAAGGAAGCGGAACAGTTACGCGGGTCTGTGGATAACGACACCCAGGCGCTGGCCAGCGCAAAAGCCGCCTTGCAGGAAGCCAGGGCGCAACTGGAAGCCATTGATAGTGCGTTCCAGGATGAAAATGCCGGCTCGCTGGATGAGGCGCGCCGGTCCTACGACGAGCTGTTTCAACGCATCCGGAAGTTCGAAGACTCGCTCGACCGGACCACCGTTCGTTCCCCCGTGGATGGTGTGGTGAAAGTCCTGTACGTGGCCACCGTGGGTGGCGTGCTCCGCCCGGGCGATGCCGTCGCCGATATTGTCCCCGCAGGGGATCGCCTGGTGGTGGATGCCCAACTCCCGACCAGTGATATCGGGTATATTCGCGCAGGTCAGGATGCGGTCATCAATCTGGCCTCGGCGGATGCCCAACGGTTCGGGAATCTGTATGGCAAGGTCGTTCAGGTCAGCCCGGATACCCTGGAGACGCCCGAAGGGGAGCCCTACTACAAGGTTCGCATCGAGACCGAACAGGCCTACTTCGAACAACGTGGCCTGCGGTATGACCTCTATCCCGGCATGCAGGTCATGGCGAGCATTCAGACCGGCAAACGAACCGTCATGCAATACCTTCTGGACCCGCTGCGCGGAAACGCCAGCAACGCCATGCAGGAACGATAGCCGTTACGCGCGCCGGAAACCCGTCAGGAGTCTGCTTTTTTGCGTGATGCCGCCTTGGGTTTCTCAGCGGGCGGTTCAGTAGCTTCCGCCCCCTGGGTTTCCATTTTTTCCCTGACTTTCTCGCTGATCGTCTTTGCGGCGTTGTTCAGGCCCTGAAGAATGTTGGGAAGCTGATTGGCCGGGATCAGGAGGCGCGTAATCGGGCGCACGGTGTTTTCGTCCTCGTTCTGCGCCAGCGTGACGCGGAAGACGCCATTGGCGTGTGATACGTTCGATACGGCCTCGACGAAGTATTCCTGAATATCGTTCTCACTCATGTCGTTTCCTCCCAGGTGTTACGGGCCAAGTGTTACGGGCCAAGTGTTGCAGGACCAAAGATTATACCCAGACAGAGCCGGAATAACTACCCGTGCCTCGTCAACGTTACGGGAATGACCTTAACTGTTTTAAAGTATGTATTTGATTTAATTCGGCGGCAAGCTGGTGGAATATCAACTGGTTTTCATCGATACTATGGCTGGAAAAGTGACGGAACGGATGGTCAGTATATGACTGAACAGCGCGGCCGGGCTCCCCGGAAAGAAGTACACGCACAGACGACGGTTCGCTCGGACGAGTCCGAGTATGATGCGGAACTGCGCGATATTTCTGACACCGGCGCCGCCATCGAATTTGAATTTTCACCGAGCAGCCAGAAAAGTTTCGATATCGGCCATCCTGTAGAACTGGATGTCCCCGACGACAACCGCCAAAGCGGACGGGTTATCCGTCATTATGACGGTGGATTCGCCATGATATTTGACGAGCCGGAATGACGAGCCGATAAAAAACACGCATACAATAAAAGCCGTGATGATGGTGCGATAGCCCGCCAGTATCCCTGACGAAGCTCCGGGAGAGGCCTCTACCCCTGATCATCTGCGAGCATCAGGCCACCCAAATGGCCTGCCGCCCGAAACCAAAGATATAAAGAAATGGCGGAGGAAGCGGGGTTATCGCTCGCGCCTCAATAACGATTGCAATATCAATACATTACGGGGTGTATTTTAAATGCACGGTAGCGTAATTGTGCAGCAACCCAAAGCACCTGAAGAAAATGCTCCCTAGATACCTCTTTCATTTGTTGATACACCTAAGGTAGAAAAATTTTCTCATATTTCTTGCATCGCGAAGAAGAGGTGTCATGCACAACCTTCGAACAATAATGTGGATTTTGTCCCTCACAACTATCTTTTCTCTTACTGCCTGCGCGACGAACCAAGAACAAACAAATTATAGCAAGGGAGGAACCTACCAGCTATCCAATCAGGACATTGAGGCATTTCTGGAATTCGCATTCGATGAAAACCCACAATTGGTACGTTGGGAAAACGATGTAACGTATGAGATCGTGGGTGAATACCTACATCTTTTTCGACCAGACTTCTTAAGTGTTCTTAGGAACGTTGCGGAACTTACAGGAACACGATTTTCTCCGGCACCCTTTGGCGAGAGAGCTGACTACACTATATACTTTGGGCGTCGCACCTTCGAAACACATACATTGAACGAAATTACACCAACCTTTGCTTCTCATTCAGACCAGTGCCGTATGAGTATGTATGCAGACGAAAGTGGAAGGATATTGAGAACGCGAATTTCCTTCAGGGGAAATTTCTTTCGGGACGGTTCGATGAATCTTGGCCCTCATAGAGCTTCACTAGAGAACCGCATTGATTTTCTTAACTGCCTTGAATATCCGTTTCTCAACGCATTTGGTGCGCTTGGGGCATCACCCAGTTCCATCGCGACACTGAATGGTAGGGAACTTGAGATGAATGGCGATCTTCGCTCTTTTGTCCTGTTAAAAGCTCTGTATTCCTCCAGTCTGGAAATAGGGATGGGGCCAAATGAAGCACGAGCAGCATTGATGGAAAACCGATCAATTCAACTGCCCGACATGCCTAAATTCGAAAAAGCCTTCCTAAAAATTTGGCCACACGTGCCCTTGTGATTGTTCGGAAATTCAGGGGACACCGTGCTCAATTTAGAGGAATCTTTTCTTTGCAAATGCCCTGCCCGACCCGGATTTGAAGTATTTTTCCAGCTCACGGGCGTGCCGTTCCGTCTCAACGGCGACATAGGATTTGAGGGCACACGGCAGATAACCCTTTGTTGACTGGACCTGCCCCGACTGGTGGCTGGCGACACGCCTTTTCAGATCATTCGTCGATCCGACGTATGTATTTCCGTTGTGTAATTGAAGAAAGTAGACATACCACATTTTTGCCATCCCTTCGCTTCTTGTAGAAGCTACGGGAGACACTCCTACCCCTTAAAGCCTTCGTGTGCCAATCCACTCCGTGGCCTGCCGCCCGAAGCCTTAGGCGTAGGGTGGCGGAGGGAGCGGGATTCGAACCCGCGTTAGAGTTACCCCTAAACACGCTTTCCAAGCGTGCGCCTTCAGCCACTCGGCCACCCCTCCGCAGGAGAACTCAGGGATGGGCCATCGCCATCCAGAGCAGCCGCAACCTATCTTAGACATGGCACCGGGGCAAGGCCTCTCGACACCCGAATTGCACGGTTTTTGCGGCAATTCGGGGAACTCGCCGGCCCGGCGAATTCGAGGCCCGGCTTGCGCGCATTGGTGTCCGCGTGCAGCCATCTTGAAACCACCCCTCTAATACCTCTAGACTTATGGTATCGAACACAGGGAGGCCCCAGATGACCGAGACCCCACCGGATGATCCGAACACGCAAGGCGCCATGCGGACACGGCGCGAGACCATCTGTGAAGCCGACCGCTCGCTCGATATTCTGTTGGTTGATGACAATCCCATGAACCAGCAAACCATTGGATTCATTGTGGACCGCATGGGTCATGAGACATCGGTGGCGGCGACGGCGCAGGAGGGGATTGATCTCGCCCGGGAGGCGTATTTCGATATTATCCTCATGGATATCAACCTGCCGGATATGAGTGGCACGGAAGCCACCCGCCAGCTACGCGCCGATCCGGGTCGTTCCGGTTTAAGACCGATCCTGGCGATAACCGCCGATACGGAACCTGAACACCTCGCCGCCTACAGGGAAGCCGGCATGAACGGATGCATTTCCAAACCCGTGGATAACAGACATCTGGCCCGCGACTTCGACGAAGTAATCGGCGAAACCATCCATCACATTTCAGAACGCGATGTCCCCCTGACAGCGGTGGACCTGGCGCGCGAAGAAGCCGATAAAAAAGCCGCAACGGGGCGTGACAAAAATATTGCCGCCTTTCTGGCGTCATTGAATGTCGACTAATACCTCCAGAGGTAACGACAATGGATGAAAACGCCACCGGCTACCATGCCCACATCTATTATGATGCCGCGACGAAAGCGACCGCAGGTCGTGTCCGGGATGCCATAGCGGCGCAACTTCCGGATGTGGTGATTGGGAACTGGCATGACGAGCCGGTTGGGCCACACCCCACGGGCAGTTATCAGATTGCCTTTTCACCAGACCGGGTTGCCAGTGTGGTTCCGTGGCTGATGTTGAACCGCCAGGGACTGGTCGTGCTGGTTCACCCGGAAACGGGCGACGACCTGGCCGACCACACGGAACACGCCATGTGGATGGGCGGTATGCCGGATTTGGATGTGTCCGCATTCGAAGACACCAAAACGGCTTCCTAAGCGCCAACCACCACCAGTTCCCGCGGCATGTCAGTCAGAATCTCAAGACCGTTTTCAGTCATCAGGTATGAATCGATCCATCCCGCGCCGGAACCACCGGGCCAGCCATCAAAAACGTCATACTGCACTTCGAAATTGAATACCATGCCCGGCTTCATGGTCGGGACGGCAACCAGATCGAAAGGTTGCGGACGATGACGGTCCACCCAGTCGGGCGGAAATGCGATGCCCAACACATACCCCCCGATGAACCATTCATAACGGGCGCGATCCACACCTGAAGTCGCAAAAAACCCGTCCGCCGCATCCTGCACACGGCTGAACGGATCGCCGGGCTGGACACCGTCTGCAATGGCCTGACTGCACCCGGCGGACCGGTCCATCAGGTCATGCCAGCGCGGATCGATTTCACCAACGGCAAAACTGCGGCTGAGATTGACATGATAGCGATGCAGGCTGGCGCCGAAGTCCACATGTACCACGTCTCCGGACTCGAGCGCCCGGTGGGCCGCCGGGCTATGGTGGTTGCCGGACCGTGCGCCGCTGGCGATCATGTTGCGAATGCCCGGATGGCCGCATCCGTTCTTCATCAGGTCGTGACAAATGATAGCGTCAACTTCGTATTCCATCATGCCCGGTTGCATCGTACTCTGGACCTTCTCCATGGTATCGCAACAGAGAACACCTGCCTGGCGCATGAGGTCGACTTCCAGCGGTGATTTATAAAGACGAACGTCTTCGATCACCCCGTCATCTTCGGTGATGTCCGCCCCTGCCTCGCGAAAGCGCTCCGCCATGGCACGAACCAGATCCGGGTGCAGGCCGTAACTCCAAGGCTGAATGGCGACGCGTCCCTTGCCGTATCCCCGATCAAGGATTTGCGCGGCAATGGCGTCCACATGGTCCCACGCACTGCCCTTGCGGGGGCCGTATATGACATCAGTGATTTCAGGGGTCGTCGAGATGACGTTCTTGTGGGATGCGTTATCGAAGAAAACGAACGTGCCGCTGGTCGTATCGAAGTACAGGCCCGTCACCGCATAACGGTATTGCCAGATGTGATCGTGACCGCAGAGATAATAATAATCACGTGGCGCCGTCACGATGATGCCGTCATATCCGGCAGCTTCCAGTGCATCTTTAACCTTCGCGCGGCGATCTGCATACTCTTGCGGTGGGAACGGCTGCTCCCAATCGATCATGTCACGAATTGCCGATTCCACGATGGTGCCTCCAACCCTCCGGTTTCACTCAAACAAAAGCATACGCCAATCCCTGCGCGCAAGGAACTCTAAGCGTTATAGGCGTTCATCAGCAACGAATGAAAATGGTGAACGGCGTGCTCGCTCAGCTCGGTCCGCCCCGCATCGACCACCAGACGGCCCTGATTGTAACCCTTGGAGCGCAGGCCTTTCT